>JAUZPW010000245.1 GCA_030705725.1 Bacillota bacterium | reverse complement strand
TTAAATGCCAGGTTTACAGGGAGGCATAGCTCAGCTGGCTAGAGCGTTCGCCTCACACGCGAGAGGTCGTTGGTTCGAGCCCAACTGTCTCCACCAGACAAAAATGCAGAAAAGGGATTTGAACTTTCGTGTTTCAAATCCCTTTTGCTTTTATATTTCCTAGAATCAAGTTGAATCATACTTTGAATGGGGTGAAACAAACGAATATAGTTTACAAAGAAGTACAAGATTTTCAGCCAAACGATTTGCAAGATTTATTTCTTTCTGTCGAATGGTCTTCCGGGCATTTCCCAGAGAAATTGGCTGTTGCCATGAAAAATTCCGATTCGGTTTTTACGGCCTGGGACAACGACAAACTAATAGGGCTTATCAACGCTTTGGATGATGGTATTATGACCGCATATATCCATTATTTACTTGTTAATCCTATATATCAAGGCAAGGGGATTGGAAAAGAATTAATTCATTTGATTCGGGAAAAATATAAAGACTATTTGCGAATTGTTTTAATTGCATATGATAAAGAAGTAGGGTTCTATCAAAACTCAGGTTTCGAAGTTGGGAATGAAAAGACACCCATGTTCATAACCTCGCTCTGGACATAAATAAGTATAATATGAAATTTTGGCATGCATCTTTCATTACCGAACTTCTCAGTTAAAGTAATCAAAGGAACCTGAACTTTTAAGTTTGTTCAGGTTCCTTTGATTATATACCGTACATGAACTATTAGTAAGACACCCGGATATATTTTTGCTTTAATCTGGTATAATAAAAGAAAAAAGGAAGTGACGGTTATGAAAACAATAGCGTTTTTTGATGCGAAGCCTTACGACAGGATTTGGTTTGACGAGTACAGTGAGGAGTACGGAGTTTCGATCAGGTATTTTGAAAACCGGCTCAATCCGGACACGGCTTTTATGGCAAGGGACTGCGACGGCGTATGCGCCTTTGTGAACGACATTGTCGACGAAGCCGTTATCAATTCGCTTTATGGAAATAAAGTCGGCGTAGTGGCGCTAAGGAGCGCGGGCTACAACAACGTCGATTTTAAGGCGGCGTACGGGAAAGTCCATATAGTGAGGGTGCCGGCGTACTCGCCTTATGCGGTCGCGGAGCACGCCGCGGCGCTGCTTCTGGCGCTGAACCGCAAAATCCACAGGGCGTATAACCGCACGAGGGACGGAAATTTCAGCTTAAACGGGCTCATGGGCTTCGATCTGCACGGAAAAACGGCGGGCGTCATTGGAACCGGAAAAATCGGCCGCGTCTTTATAGACATCTGCCGGGGCTTCGGCATGAAGGTTATCGCCTACGACCCCAGACCCGCGAAGGACAGCGGTATAGAATACGTGGAGCTTCCCGAGCTTTACAGGCAATCGGACATAATTTCGCTGCACTGCCCGCTTACGAAGGATACGCGGCACATAATTAATTCCGAGGCTCTCAGCCTTATGCGCGACGGAGTGTTCCTCATAAACACCTCGAGAGGCGCGCTTATCGACAGCAAGGCGCTGCTTGACGCGATAAAGGTCAAGAAGGTCGGGGGCGCGGGACTTGACGTATACGAGGAGGAGGCAGAGCTGTTTTTCGAGGACTACTCGAACACCGTTATACAGGACGACGTTCTGGCGAGATTTGTGTCTTTGCCGAACGTGATAGTGACGTCGCACCAGGGCTTTTTTACGGAAGAAGCCATGCAGAATATCGCGAGAACCACGCTCTATAACCTGAGGGCGTTTTTCCAGGGGGACGCTTTGGATAACGAGATATGCTACCGGTGCCAGAAATTCGGAGCCTGCGACAAAAGCCATAAAACACGCTGTTTCTGAATTTTTTTGCCTTTAATATTTCCTTGAATATTTCCCGCCAAAATAGCCGCATAAATTACCATATAATGGTAAACAAATCGGCTGGGGAGGCGGGAAATTGTTTAATCTGCACTTAAATAAACGGCTGGCCGGCGCTGTTGCAGGGACAAAAGAGCCGACGCGTGAGAAAAAAGGACAGGCCGTTCTTAAAGAGGCGCTTTTTCTTGGACTAAGATTCGTATTGGCGTTTCTTTTGTCAAAGACAGTTATTTTTTCCGAATACGCGCCGTTCGGGGTCGCATTCTGCGCGGCTCTCGGAGGGGCACCGGGGTCTGCCGCGGCGTTTTTCGGTTCGTTTTTGGGGTACATGTTTTCAGTTGGAAACGTCGACGGGCTTAAATATGCGGCGAGCTGCGTTTTGTGCTTCTCGGCCGGGGCGATATTCAAGGACACTAAAGCTATGTCCTACCGCTTTTTCATGCCGGCCGTCGCCGCTCTGTCTTTAGCGTCCGTGGGATTCGTATTTATCGGAAACAGCGGGAAGATAATAAACGACGTGCTGCTCTTTGTCTCGGAGATAATTCTGGCCGCCGGGAGCGCGTGGTTTTACAGTGATATATTCGGAAAAGGCAGGGATGACGCCGCTGCCGATTTGGTTTTCGACAGAGAGAAAACGGCGGCGATTCTGGTTTTGACGATTACGGTTTTAGGCTCGCTCTGCGGAATTTATATTTTTCAGATTATTTCGCCCGCTAGGGTAATTTCCGTTTTGCTCGTAATGTCGGCGGCGTATCTCGGCGGAGCGGGAAGCGGCACCGCGCTCGGAGTCGCGACAGGGATCGTTATGGACGCCGCCGCCGGAAACGGGATTTTTTTCGCGGCGGCATACGGGCTTTGCGCGCTTACGGCTGGCGCGGCCAAGGGGAAGAGCCGCCTGCTTTTCACCATGATCTATGTGGCGGCAAATGCCGCGGTTTCACTTTGGAGCGCAGGCAACCCGCAATATCTGCCGGGGCTTTACGAGGCTTTTATCGCCTCGGTTCTGTTTTACCTGATACCCGTACAGTATCTTCAAAAAGCTAAAGCGTGTTTATTTCCCGGCTCGGACGTTAAAAGCTCGGATTACAGCGACAAAATAAAAAAGTACGCCGGACGGCGGTTAAACCTTGCGGCAGGAGCTTTTCAGGAGCTGTACGCTTCGATGTCTTTCGGGATAGACGGCTTAAAGCGCAGGAACGACGAGGATATTGCCGCCGTTTTCGACTGTGCGGCCGACAAGGTCTGCTCGAAATGCGGCGCAAAGCACATATGCTGGGAGCGTGATTATGTTTCGACCGTCGGCGCCTTGAACGATATGTCAGTCAACATGGCAAAACGCGGACAAGCCGTTAAAAGCGATTTTCCGGGCTATTTCGCGTCGAGGTGCCTGTATTTCGATCAGTTTACCGAAGCGCTGAACAGCGCGATGAGGGCGCTTTTGCAGAGGCGGCAGTATAAAAAG
>JAUZPW010000244.1 GCA_030705725.1 Bacillota bacterium | reverse complement strand
GATGATCGGCGTCGGCCCGTCCCGCGACAGCGTGGTCTACAGGTAAAATAGTCAATAAAAATAAAGCTTAAAGCGCGCAAGGCAAATGCCGTGCGCGCTTTAAGCTTTATTTTGCCTATATTTTTCTCCGTTCAAACCCGTCACCGTAAATCTCGTGTGCCGCGACTATAATGACGAAAGCTTCAGGGTCAATGCTGGAAGCTATCTCGGCGGCCTTTGAAGCCTGCTGGCGTTTAAGCGCGCACATAATCACTTTCTTATGCTGCTTCGTATAAGCGCCCTCTCCGTATAAGAGCGTCACGCCGCGTTCGAGCTCGTTCTGGAATTTTTCCGTTATTTCGTCGCAGTGGTCTGAAATTATATAGGCGAGCTTTTCGTATTCGGTGCCGTAAAGAATAAGGTCGATCACCTTTGACGATATATAGAGCGTAATTATGGCGTAAAGCGCCGTGTTAATGCTCCTGAACGCGATTGCGGACAAAGAAATTATCACAAAGTCGACTAAAAGCATCATTCTGCCCATGCTGACATGCGGAAAACGAAGCTTTATAAGCCTGCTCAAAATATCGCTTCCGCCGGTTGTCGCGCCGTAGTTGAAGACGAGCCCCAGGCCCGCCCCCATCAGGATTCTCCCGTAAATCGCCGCAAGTATCGGGTCCTTCGTAAACGGCGCCAAACGGGCGGTCGCGTCTATTATCACCGAGCTCAGAACGGTCGCGTAAAAGCTCAGAAGAATAAATTCTCCGCCGAGCAATATAAAGCTGAGGATAAAAAGCGGTATATTGAGCAGTATTATCATCACGCCCACGGGAAAAGACGTTAGGTAGTGAACTACAATCGCGATACCCGAAACGCCGCCGGGCGCGATGTTGTTTTGGGTCAGAAATAAATTGAATGAAAGAGCGTATAAAACCGTGCCGACGGTAATAATGAAATACTTCCAGGCCCTCCGGCGGATATTCATCGGTCTCCCCTCCCTTTTTTCGATAAAAAATGCGGCGTTTTAAGCCGCTTTTATTTTTACAGCTTGTAGGATAAGATCATCAGGCTGTCCGAAAACCGGACGTTTTCAACGGGAACGTTGATCCCCTCCAGCTGCAGATCAGCCATGGTAAAATTCCATATTCCCTTTATCCCGTTCCTGCAAACCCTTTCCGCAAGCTTCTGCACGAATTTTTTCGGTACCGTCAGTATTGCGACATCCGGCCTGAACTGTTTCTGGAACGTATCCAGCTCGTCGATGTTTTTAACGGCGACGCCGTTGACGCGCGTGCCGATAAGCGAGGGGTCCGTGTCGAAAGCGGCGATTAAAGTAACTCCGCATTCCTGAAAATTAAAGTTGTTCATAAGGGCCCTGCCCATATTCCCGGCCCCTATAATAACGGCCCTCCGGCCCTGGTCGAGCCCCAGAATGGCCGCAAGCTCCTGTTTAAGGTTCATGATGTTATAGCCGTATCCCTGCTGTCCGAAACCTCCGAAGCAGTTTAAGTCCTGGCGAATCTGGGACGCAGTAAGCCCCATTTTTTCCGCCAGGGCATGAGACGACACCCTGTCGATCCCCGCCTCCGACATTTCGCGGATATAGTGGTAATAACGCGGCAAACGGCGGACGACGGCCATAGATACGCTGCGTTTGTTCAAAACGCCACCCCCTCCAAAATCTAACGACCAGCGGTTTTTTGTTAATGTCCGCCGAGCAAAACAAAAACCGAGCCATGCCGTACTTTTAGGGCGTTTTTGCTTTGTTCGGTGCAAGGTTTCGGTAAAATCAGCCAAAAACCTGCGCCATAGATTTGCGGCGCGTGCTCGCGAATCCGACGGACCATCATCGCTCAATGCGTCTAAAGATCAAAACAAGCTGTTCTGCCGCCCGAAGGGCAAAACCGCCGTTTCTGCAAATGCGATTCGAAAATAGCATTTTTTCAGCGGGCATTAATTACTTCCGTCAGGTATTCGGTGAACTGCGCGGCGGTGGCTCCGTCTGGCCTTCCGGTAATGACGCGCTCCGGTTTTTCGAACATGCAGTAATCGAGCGCCGAGGCAAGCTTTTTAGCTTTCTCGGCTTCCCCGATATGCTCCAAAAGCATGACGCAAGCGCGGAGCATCGAGCAGGGGTCCGCATACTGCGCGCGGTTCTCCTCCACCATTCTCGGAGCGCTGCCGTGTATCGCCTCAAACATGGCGTACCGTTTTCCGATATTTGCAGACCCGGCCGTACCCACGCCGCCCTGGAACTCCGCGGCCTCGTCCGTCAGGATGTCGCCGTAAAGGTTCGGCAGCACCAGCACCTGAAACTGAGTGCGGCGCTTCTCGTCGACGAGCTTCGCAGTCATAATGTCTATATACCAGTCGTCCGTCCTGATGTCCGGGTATTCTTTTGCAATCTGTTTGAAAATATTCAGGAATTTACCGTCCGTGGTTTTGATTACGTTGGCCTTGGTGACCGCCGTAACGTGCGTTTTGCCGGTCTTTTTGGCATACTCGAAAGCAAGCCTGATTATGCGCTCGCTGCCCTGCGTCGTCGTAATCGTGAAATCCACCGCGAGATCGTCGCCGACGCTGACGCCCTGACTTCCGACCGCGTAACCTCCCTCGGTGTTTTCGCGGAAGAACGTCCAGTCGATGTTCTGCTTCGGCACTTTAACGGGCCTGACGTTCGCGAACAGGTCGAGCGCCTTGCGCATAGCCACGTTGGCGCTTTCTATATTCGGCCACGGATCTCCCGCCCTCGGCGTGGTCGTCGGGCCTTTCAGGATTACATGGCATTTTTTAAGCTCCCCGAGCACGTCGTCCGGGATTGCTTTATTGCATTTGGCCCTGTTTTCAATCGTCAGCCCGTCGATCGTCCTTATTTCGACCCTGCCGCTTCCGATTTCGTCGGCAAGCAGCAGCTCGAGTATTTTGCGCGCCTCCGCGGTGATCATCGGGCCGATTCCGTCGCCGCCGCAGACTCCAATTATAAGAGTGTCAAGCTTTTTATAGTCTGTAAAATCGCCCTGAGCCTTCATTTTTTCGATTCGCTCAAGCTGCGAAAGGATTACCTTCTCGTATTTTTCAACCGCTTCACGGGGTATCTGCATAAAATGGCCTCCATAATATTAACTTAAAGCTATTTTACAATCGGCAGTAAACGTTGTCAAATATTAAAGCGTTAACGCGCGCCGGCTGCCTTCTGCTGGGCGTAATTTAGCGCCCCTCCGGCGAGGATCATGGCTTTCTGGCGCTCGGAAACGTCTATATCGGCCGTAATTTTTTCGCCCGTCCGCCGGTTTAAGACGGTGACTTTTCTGCCCGCTGACACTTCCTCTTTGAGCTTGGGGAAG
>JAUZPW010000243.1 GCA_030705725.1 Bacillota bacterium | reverse complement strand
TCTTCAAAAGAGTGTTTACGGGCAGTTACTTCCCCCGTTATCACCGTGTGTTTTCCCACCGAAACATCTTCATCCATAACCGGGATATGAATTTTATCTTCATCTGTAATGGGAGAGTCGCTAAGCTCGTTATTCAGTTCTTTTCTTTCGATTATAACCTCTTCATGGGTAACGGGAACGTTAACCGTTTTATGCTCCGTAACGATTTCCTTGCTTATCTCAACTTCGCCTATTTTTGATTTATGCTTTGAAATATCCAATTCCTCTTTCTTCAGGATAACCTTTCCTTCGTCTTTAGCATCCTTTTCGATGTCCGGATCAAAATCCCTGCCAAGCTCGACATCATTGTCGTTAATCAGCTTTTTTCCCCAATCCGCCGATTTATAATCCTTTTTCTTCTTATCATCTATAAAAAATCCCATTTATACTCCTCCTATAATAAGATCATTATTAAAATTCCCTTTTAAAAATATAATATTCTGTCTATTAATTGGCTAATTTATTTATATTTTTTTAATCCATAAGCTGATTTTATTTGAAAAAATAAAAAAACCGTACTTTTTCAGTACGGTTTTCATCGTATCATCATGAATGATGATCTGGTGGGAGCGGGTGGATTCGAACCACCGTAGTCGGCTGACAACAGATTTACAGTCTGCCCCCTTTGGCCACTCGGGAACACTCCCATATCGCAGCGCGCATATATCCAGCGCGCATTAAACAGTATAATGGCAAATCGCCCATTTGTCAATTGCCAATTTATAAAGAATCTCCTTCTTTTTTCGGTGATTGACAAAACGTAATAAAAGCATATAATAATAAGGTGAAATCGGCGATGACCGGGGAAAAACCGTCATAGAAAGCGCAAAGAGAGGGATCGGCCGCGGCTGCAAGCCGTCCTGCGCTTAAGGCGAAAATATACCGCCCCTTGAGCCCGCTTTAATAGAGCGCGTAATGCCTTCCGCGTTAAGGGGCCGAAAGCGGCGCGAATTTCGCGCATGCAGGGTGGAACCGTGCGGATTATATCCTCACCCCTGATCTTGGGGGCGGGGGTTTTTTATTTTTAAAAATCACACGAAAGGATATGAATAAGAATGCTTAACGTAACACTCAAAGACGGCTCGATTTTATCGGTAGAAAACGGAAAGACGGCGTTTGACGTTGCGATGATGATATCGGAGGGGCTTGCCCGCGCGGCGCTGCTTGCCGAAATCAACGGCGAGGTAAGGGAGCTCTCCGCTGTTTTGACCGAAGACTGCTCGCTCAATATACTGACCTTTGACTCGGAGCAGGGCAAAAAGGCTTTCCGCCATACCGCGTCGCATATTATGGCGCAGGCCGTAAAACGCCTGTACCCGAACGCGAAGCTCGCCATAGGCCCAGCTATCGAAAACGGTTTTTATTACGATTTTGACCTTGATAAGGCGCTGACGCCGGAAGACCTTTCGGCGATCGAAGCCGAAATGAAGAAAATCGTCAAGGAAAACCTCAGGCTTGAGCGTTTTGAGCTTCCGAGATCGGACGCGCTTAAGTTTATGAAAGACGAACCCTATAAGGTTGAGCTTATAAACGACCTGCCCGAGGACGCCGTAATCTCGTTTTACCGTCAGGGCGACTTTACCGATCTCTGCGCCGGCCCGCACATTCCCGAAACGGGAAAAGTCAAGGCCATAAAGCTGACCTCCGTCACGGGCGCGTACTGGCGCGGCGACTCGAAGCGTAAAATGCTGCAGAGGATTTACGGCACGGCCTTTACCAAAAACGCCGACTTGACGGCATATCTCGAGGCCATAGAAGAAGCAAAACGCCGCGACCACAGGAAACTTGGCCGTGAGCTCGATCTCTTCGACATTATGGACGAGGGCCCCGGCTTCCCGTTTTTCTTCCCGAAGGGCATGGTAATCAGAAACGAGCTTGAATCCTTCTGGCGCGAGATCCATAAAAAGTGGGGCTATGAGGAAATCCGCACCCCGATAATATTAAACGAGGAGCTCTGGCACCGCAGCGGCCATTGGGATCATTACAAGGATAACATGTACTTTACGAAAATAGACGACGGCAATTACGCAATCAAGCCTATGAACTGCCCCGGCGGCATGCTCGCTTACAAACGCAGAATGTATTCGTATAAGGATCTGCCGCTGAGAGTGGGCGAGCTTGGCCTTGTCCACCGCCACGAGCTGTCCGGCGCTCTGCACGGCCTTATGAGGGTTCGCTGCTTTACTCAGGACGACGCTCATATCTTTATGACGCCCGAACAGGTTCCGCAGGAGATTGGAAACGTAATCGATCTCATAGACAGCATTTATAAAATATTCGGCTTTAAGTATCATGTCGAGCTCTCCACCTGCCCCGAAGACTTCATCGGCTCCGAGGAAGTCCGGCAGGTTTCCGAAAACGCGCTTAAAAAAGTCATGGAAGACCGCGGCATGAAATATGTAATAAATCCGGGCGACGGCGCGTTTTACGGCCCGAAGATAGATTTTCATCTTGAGGATTCCCTCGGCAGGACATGGCAGTGCGGAACGATCCAGCTCGACTATCAGATGCCCGAGCGCTTTGAGCTGACCTATACGGGCGCCGACGGCGAAAAACACCGTCCCGTCATGATTCACCGCGTCGCGTTCGGCAGCATCGAGCGTTTCATCGGTATTCTGACCGAACATTTCGCGGGTGCGTTCCCGCTCTGGCTCGCGCCCGTCCAGGCGAAGGTGCTGCCGATAACGGACAGAAACCGTGCTTTTGCGCGGGATATAGCCGACCGCCTTACTGACGCCGGGCTGCGCGTTGAGCTTGACGACCGCAGTGAAAAAATAGGCTATAAAATAAGGGAAGCCCAGCTTGAAAAAGTGCCCTACATGCTCGTGCTGGGCGATAAAGAGCAGGAAAGCGGAATGCTTGCCGTACGCAGCAGAAAAGACGGAAAAACTCAGGAACTGTCTTATGACCTGTTCCTTGACATGGTGAAAAGGGAGATCAAGGAAAAATCGCTTTAATTCGGTCTTGGTTGTTTCTATTTCGTAACTGTAATAAAGTAGCATTCTGGGTTATAATATTTCTACGTCAGGTTATTTTATTACTTTTATATAACTAGAGGTAACTATGCCCAACTTTTTTGAGCCACGGGATCAGTATGAACCGAAACGGCTGGCTGAAAAAAAACATGCTAAGAAACCGCTTATAGCGGCTGCCGTCACGCTTGCCGTGCTTGTTTTCGCTTTCGCCGGAATATCCTCGTGGGGGCTATATGCGTACGACAGGGTATATCCCGGCGTCAGCGCCGGAGGCATCGGCGTTTCCGGCCTCAGCCGCGAAGAGCTTGAATCGAGGCT
>JAUZPW010000242.1 GCA_030705725.1 Bacillota bacterium | reverse complement strand
TATTTTTCATCGGGGTTTGACGAGAAGCTTTATTTTGCAAAGATGAAAGAGGCTATAAAGATTATCAGAGAGGGGATCGCGGTTATATGAAAAAGGCTGTTTCTCTTTTATTATGCTTTGTGATTTTATGCATGGAGCTTGCGACAGCTGCTTTTGCGGAGGACGCAAAGGTTTCGCTCGAAACGATAGAGGGTATTATGCAAAACAACAGCGCGGAGCTTAAAAAACTAGCCGCGGACTTAAAGGACGCCGAAAGCGATTACTCGGACAATTACAGAATGGTTGAAAGCCTTAAAAAGCTTAACGCGGAAGGCCCCAGCGCCGAGCTGACGTCGCAGTATCTGAGCTATAAAAAATACCGGGACGACGCCAATATTTATTATCTGACTTTGAAGATGCAGTACCAAAACGCCGTACAGCTTAAGGTACTGGCGGCAAAACAGCTTTATCTGGGTTATAACCTTGACCTTAAGGAAGAAGGGGCCGCGCTAAAGCAGCTTGAATACAAAAAACAGGAAATCGCCGCGAACGGAGCGAGGCTTAAGGCGGGTTATATCACGAAAAACGAATACGATGCGGCATCGACCGACCTTAAGGCTTCGGAGGATTTAGCCGAAACTAAAAAACAGGAAACCGCGAAAGACCTCCTGAGCTTGAAAACGGCCCTCGGCATGTCTGACGCGGACAAGGCCGAGATAGCGCCCGCCTCGGTTGACGAAACGGCTTTTTCAAAGATACCGGAAATAAGCTTTGAAAAAGACAGCGCGGAGATGCTTTCAAAAAACGCCGCCGTTTTGGCAAAGCAGGCCGCCCTCGAAATCAGGCAGACCGCGACGGTCAAGGATTACAGCAAGATCGACGTTTTTAAAGTCGACATCGAGCAGGCGAAAAACTCGGCAGCAATCGATTTCCGCGCGCAGTACGACGCGCTGAGCGAGGCATACCGCGCCTATTTGACGGCGGCTTCGGCCCTCGGCGTCAGGGAAGCCGCTTACAAAAACGGACAGACGCTCTATCAATACGGATACTTATCGAGGCTCGGGCTAAACGGGCTTGAACTTAGCTTTGACCGGGCGGAAACGGATTTGGGCGGGATAAAAAACACGCTCTACTGCGCGTATTTAAGATATTTACAGATGAAAAACGGGGGATGACGGGCGCATAGCAAGTTTTACAAAACGAGCCCGCAGCCGGATGCTTAAAAAAACCACAAACAAAGTTTGTCTAAAGTCTGAACCCGCCGATTGCTCTTCCAATCGGCGGGCTTTTAATGTAGAATATATTTGCTTTATTGCTTTAGTTTTACATCGGGGATGATCAAAAATGCATATTCCGGACAATTATTTAAGCCTTTCTACCTGCGCCGTGATGGGGGCGGCCATGGCTCCCGTCTGGGCGGCGTCGGCAAAAAAAATAAAGTCGGAAATTACAAAAGAAGAGATGCCGAGACTCGGCATCGGCGCGGCGTTTTCGTTTCTCGTCATGATGATAAACGTGCCGCTGCCGGGAGGAACGTCGGGACACGCGGTCGGGGGGGCATTGCTCGCTGTGCTTATCGGCCCTTATGCCGCCTGCATTTCCATTACCGCGACGCTTTTGATTCAGGCGCTCTTTTTCGGCGACGGGGGAATTTTATCGTTCGGGGCGAACGCTTTCAACATGGCGTTTATACTGCCGTTTACGGGATATTTTTTCTATAAGTTTATAAAAGACAGGGCGAAAACGGAAAAAGGCGGGTATTTTGCGGCAATCGCGGGCTCATATATCGGAATAAACGCCGCGGCGCTCAGGGCGGCGACTGAGTTCGGCGTTCAGCCGCTTCTATTCAGAAGCGCCCGAGGCCGGCCGCTGTACTGCCCTTATCCGCTTTCGGTCAGCATACCGGCGATGGTGATACCGCATCTTTTGTTATTGGGCGCGGTCGAGGCGTTTTTTACGGCGGCCGCCTATTCGTATGTCAAAAAGGTTTCTCCGGGCATGATATACGCCGGAGGAAAACAAAAGATCAAGGCTGTTTACGGCCTGCTTGCGGCCCTTATCCTTCTTTCCCCGCTCGGGCTTCTCGCCGCCGGGACGGCGTGGGGCGAATGGGACGGCGCGGAAATCAAAAGCATGCTCGGATATATTCCGGAAGGCATCGGCAAAGGCATCAGCCTGAAAGCGATGATGCCCGATTACTCCGTGCCGGGGCTTTCGGGAGCAGCGGGGTATATTCTTTCCGCGGCGGCGGGCGCCTCGATACTCGTTATCATATTCAAGCTGCTCGGTCTTATAGTAAAAAAGAACGCGGTGAAGGCCGATGACTGACGTTATGCCGGACTGGCTTAAAGCGGAAGAAAATTACACGCCGCAAAGCGACAAAGACGCCTTCATAGACAAAAGCATTATGTCGCTTATAAAAATTATCGGAGGGGCAAGAACCGCGAACACGGGAGAACGCGGGGTAAACACAGAGCTTAAAACCGCGTGCACTTTTATTCTGCTCGTGCTGATTTCGGCCTCCGGGAGCACCGCCTTCATTCTTGCCGCAGGAGCGTATCTGCTTTGCGTTTTGAGCCTTATGAGGGCCCAGGAAATTTTGAGTATACTGAGGGGAAGCTTTACAGCTTCTTTATTTACTCTTATTCTGCTCCTTCCGGCGCTTAACGTTAGCTTTATGACAGCAATCAAGGTGTTTTTATCGGTGACGGCGGCAGGTATTCTCGCGAGGTCGGCAAAGTGGCATTCAGTGACGGTGGCGCTTCACAGGTTTTTTATTCCGGACATGTTTATATTTATTCTGGACACGGCTTTAAGGTACATTTTTATTCTTTCGGAATACGCTTCAGGGCTTTTTTACGCGCTCAGGCTGAGGTCTGTCGGCAGGAACAAGGGCAAATATTCTTCGCTTTCCGGAGTGGCGGGGACGGTCTTCCTGAAATCCGGGGAGATGGCGGACGAGATGCGCTCCGCGATGGAATGCAGAGGATTTACCGGAGAATACCGCGTTTACGGAAAGCTCAGGTTCGGAGCGGCGGACGTGATTTACGCGGCGGCAAACCTCACGCTGATACTTTCTTTTATTTATCTGGAAAGAGTTTAATATGATTGAGCTTAACAAAGCAACCTACTCATATAACGGCGAATGCGCGTTAAACAATATTGACCTCATTATAAAAAAGGGGGAGGCGGTGGCCCTTATCGGGCCGATAGGATGCGGAAAGACCACCCTTCTGAAGCTGCTTAACGGGATTATTTTACCCGAACGCGGGGCCTATAAATTTAACGGCGAGGAAATTTCAAGAAAAAAATTACAGGATGTAAAGTTTTCAAAGCTTTTTCACCAGAAAATCGGGTTTGTTTT
>JAUZPW010000241.1 GCA_030705725.1 Bacillota bacterium | reverse complement strand
GTTGCGGTGCCTTCAAATCCGATCTCTTTGATTTCCTTAAACATTTCCCTTAAAGGCATTCTTCCCTCGCCGGGCATTATGTGGGAATCGCTGGCGCCGTCGCTGTCGATAATATGCATATGGTACATTTTCTTTCCCAGCTTCGCAAAATACGCCATGATGCTCTCATTCTGCACGTAGGGCGGAACTATATCGCACATACCGACAAGATTTTCGCTCGGCACCGCTTTAAACACTGCGGCGAGGTCGTTTGCGCTTTTGCACGCGTTCGACTCATAAGGCGTAAGCGCTTCGAGAACGATTTTATGCCCTATTTTATCGGCATGCTCCGCAAGCTCTCTCATCGTTTTTATAAGGCGTTCCCAGATTTCTTCAGCTGTGGCAAGATAACCCGCGTGAGCCGGAGACATCAGGGTAAAGTCGGCTCCCATTTCTTTTCCCATATCCATACAAAGCTTTAGATAGTTTACGGCATCCTCGCGCATCGCCTCGCTGCCGATCATAAAATTATACGGGTAGGCGTTATGCTCCGGAGTATAACCGCGGACCGGCATCTCATACTTTTCAATCAGGGCTTTGACTATGTTGATGTCTCCGGCCTTGAGGTCGGGAGCAAAAGCATGCGGACGTCCGCCCCATAGCTCTACATAATCATACCCAAAGCGTTTGGCGTCGATGAATACTTCTTCCAAAGGGTTACGCTGATAACCGGAGGTAAACATTCCGATTTTCAAGGTTATCTCTCCTTTTAAATAATATTTTTTTCAGACACCCATGGTTCAAATACGCTGACAACCTTAGCGGCTACGCGGGCTCCGATCTCCATACATTGGGGTATAGGCATCTTGCTCAGAATTCCGAATAAAAAGCCCGCAATGTAACTGTCTCCCGCGCCGACGGTATTAACAACCTCGGCGTCAAACACGCTGAATTCGTAAAACTGTTTTCCGTCCCAAGCCAGACTGCCCTGCTCTCCAAAGGTGGCTACCGCTATTTTTATTCCTCGGCTCACCTTATCCTTCAGATAGCTTTCAATATATCCGTCTCTGCCTTTATGATAGGAATAAAACGCATAATCCACATAAGGCAGCGTGCTTTCGACCAACTCGTGGTCAAGCCTGTCGGCGTAATCAAAGCTGATTCTGGCTCCGAGTTTTTTTATTTCCGGAAGAACGTTTTCCGCTTTTCCCCATAACGCGGTATGTACAAGGTCGTGCGACGCGGCGAACGCTATGTCCTCTTCATCAAAGACAATATCCGTTAAAACGCCCTCGACGTAATCACCGTGAACCCTGTCAAGGCCGTTCATATCCATATAGGTGACGGCCGTCTGACCCTCAGCCACCTTAAGGTGGCTGATATCAAGGCCTTCGGCCTCCAGCGTCCTTATCATCCATCGGCCGTTTTCATCGCTGCCGGTGGTGCTGATTATTGATGTTTTTACGCCCAGTTTATGTAGGTTTACGCCGGTATCCACTACGTTTCCCGTAGGATATTTCATGCCCAGACGTTCATAAAAATCAATACAGTTGTCTCCGATGGCAGCCGCCTTCATTCTCAGACCCTTCCTTCATTCATTATGCTTTAAGTGGTATACGCCTAAGTGTTTATGTATACACAGTTTTTATATTTTATACCAGTTTTTCTAAATCCAGTATACCATCCATAATATTGAACGTCAACTTTCAATTAACAATTTATTCATTTTATTTTGTAATTTATCACCAAATTAATGCCGACATTTTATAATGGTATTATAAATAAAAGTAAAAAAAAACTGAAAAACCCTGTAAAAGGTATTTTCAGTCTTAATCGGAATTAACGTTTTAACGCTGCCGGGGATATGTAGAGCTTATGCCTTCCGTTTTGCTTTAGCTTTTCTGAGGGCGATTATTCGCTGCATTTCGTTATATACAATCATATAGCCTTCGTCAAAGCCCATACCCGGCTTTGCAAGAATCTGATCCGGCTTCGTCGCCATAGCGCAGTGCACACATACCTGCGCGCTGCGGTCGGTTTCGTTGCAGGTGCCGCCCTGATACGCGCCGATGTTCTTTTCTCTGCAATAGAGCACGGCTTCGATCGTATTATTGATGCCTCCGAGATCCGGCGTCTTGATCTGGATCATATGCCCGGCCCTGTGGTCGGCAAAATATTTGATGTCTTCCAGCGTATTGCACCATTCGTCCGCCACCAGTTCAACCCCTATCCCGCGCTCGTCGAGCTCCCGGGTCAGAGAGGCCAGAGCTTTCATCTGCGACTCCCGGTCGCTGTCGCAGTCCATAGGTCCTTCGATGCGAAGGTGAAAAGGTTTTGCGATTTTCTCAAGTTTAGCGAGGTAGTCGGCCATCTCTTTGTAATTGTTATCTCCGAACACAGCGCCTATTGTTCCGTATACGTCTATATGTAACACGGGGGTGTAGCTCTCGGCGCCGCGTTTATCAAGGATACGATCGCGAAGCCACGAAATATACTCGGCGAGCTTCTCTCCGTTTTTGCCCAGCTTCGTTTCTACGTTATTTATCAAAGCGTGCGGCAGTACCTGAGCCCTCTTGATTAACATTTTGTCCGGGTTCGAGTAACGGTCGTCCCCGGATTGGGCAAAGATCGGAATTGTGGTTTCTGAAACAGCGCAGCCGTATTCGTCGGCAACGACCTCGCACATCAGGCGTCCGGTCGCCTTTGCGACCGCGTCCAGTATTGCCTGAGAAACCCCGTAGCTTATAGCCGTATGGAGCCTTTTTCCGTTTATTCTGACCTCGTCAATCCTCTTGCAAAGGCCGCGGAATGAATCGGCTTCCCTGCCGACAAGCTCCGGCTTAATATGTCTATCGATCAATGGTATGAATTCCCGGGCCAGGAACAAGGGGTCCCTTCCTCCGGCTCCGCTGTACTGCACGGCCGCGCAGTCTCCGAACGCCACCTGACCGTCTTCCAGTAAGATCATAACGGATATTGACTCGCCCGCCTGCCTGACGGAGGTGAAACCCTCGGTAACTGTTTTGCCTTCATAAAAAACGCCGTCATGGCAGGCGCCCCTTTTTATGGCGCGCTGGTCGTCGAAATAATACCCCGTAAAACCGCCCGAACAAACAACGTCGATAATTTTCATCTTAACCTCCATCTGGCCCGCGCACAGACAAATCATAAAAACCCCACGCAAAAAAGGTTACTTGCATGTGCCGCGGCTGCCGCTTTTCGGCGAGCGGCGCCCATTCAATTTGTATTATGTGTTTTTCATGATGTTTTCTCAGATTATGTATTTAAAACTTCGGCCTGCCGACCAGACGTCCCTTTCCGATTGCGTAAACGTCGTCTATCACCATCTGGAAGGAAGCTCTCCTCTT
>JAUZPW010000240.1 GCA_030705725.1 Bacillota bacterium | reverse complement strand
GGCTCGGCCTTATCCTGTTCACCGTCACTTTTATTACGGCGCTGCTTCTGGGGCTTACAAACGCGCTTACAAAAGACCGCATAGCTTTTGCAAGGAAGCAGCAGGCCTTAGACGCGATGAAGCTTGTGCAGGCTTCGGCGGACGAGTTCGCGCCGGTTGAGGCGGAATACGGAAACGATATGGTTAAAGCCGTATACGAGGCGAAAAAAGGCGGAGAGATTATCGGGTACTGCGTCGAAGCATATCCGAGGGGATTCCGCGACACGGTGCAGATAATGGTCGGCATCGGTTCCGAAAACGCGGTGACCGGGGTTTCGGTGATTTCGATATCGGATACGCCCGGGCTCGGAGCAAAGGCCGCGGATCAGCTTTTCTTAAACCAGTTTGCCGGAAAAAGCGGCCCGCTGACCGTTACAAAGGGCGCCGCGACCGGAGACAACGATATACTCGCTTTAACGGGCGCCACTATAACATCCAAGGGAGTGACGAGCGGAGTTCAGGCGGCTCTCGACTGCGTATCGAAGCTGCGCACGGAGGGGATTATTAAATGAACAAATACGCTGCTCTGATGAAAAACGGCATCCTCACCGAAAATCCCAATTTGGTACAGCTTATCGGCATGTGTCCGACAATGGCGGTCTCGACTTCGCTCAAGAACGGGATCGGCATGGGGCTTGCCGCGACCGCGGTTTTGATTTGCTCCAACGCGGTTATTTCGCTCCTGCGCAAAATAACGCCGAACAAGATCAGAATAGCGGTGTACGTCGTTATTATCGCGGGCTTTGTGACGATGGTCGACCTCCTTATGCAGGCCTTTACGCCGGCTCTTTCCAAGTCGCTCGGGCTTTTTATTCCGCTTATCGTCGTAAACTGCATAATTCTGGCGCGCGCGGAGGCGTTCGCCTCTAAAAACAGCGTTCTTGATTCCGCCGTCGACGGGCTTTCGATGGGCCTTGGCTTTACTTTTACCCTTTGCATACTGTCTACCGTACGCGAAATACTCGGAAACGGCACCCTGCTTGGCTTTCACATCCTCGGCAGGGCTTACGAGCCGGCGCTGATTATGATTCTGCCCACCGGCGGGTTTCTGACGCTCGGAATTGTGATTGCTGTTAAACAGAAGCTCTCGTCCGGGAAGGAGGCGCGGTAATTTGTCTTTCAGCCAAATTTTCAGCCTGATGCTGACGGCTATCCTTATTGAGAATTTTATATTTGTCAAGTTTCTGGGCTGCTGCCCGTTTTTGGGCGTATCTAAGAAGATGGATACGGCTTTCGGCATGAGCCTTGCAGTTATTTTCGTTATGACGATGGCTTCCATCGTAACGTGGATCGTCAATACTTATGTGCTTATACCGTTCGGCCTTGCCTATATGCAGACCGTGGCCTTTATTCTTATCATCGCTACCCTGGTGCAGTTCGTCGAGATGGTTATGATAAAAGCCGTTCCGGCGCTGTATCAGGCGCTTGGGATATATCTGCCGCTTATCACCACGAACTGCGCGGTTCTGGGCGTCGCAATACTGAACATCAACAAGGGCCTGAATCTTCTGGGCTCCGCCATCTACGGCTTTTCGGGCGGCGTGGGGTTTATGCTCGCCATTATGCTTTTCGCGTCGGTCAGGGAAAGGCTCGAGTTTTGCGATTATCCGAAGTGTTTTGAAGGCTTTCCGATCGCTCTGGTTACGGCGGGACTTTTATCGCTTGCGTTTATGGGCTTCCAGGGTCTAAAAATCTGGTAAGTAATGCCCGGGGTTTTCGGGTTAATTGGAGTTGAACACAGTTATGGATATAAAAAGCATTATTTATCCGGTGGCGGCGCTTAGCTCAATGGGCCTGCTTTTCGGGATACTTCTGGCTTTCGCGTCCAAAATATTCGCGGTTGATTCGGACGAACGCCTTCCTCGGGTTTTGGAGGCGCTTCCGGGAGCAAACTGCGGCGGCTGCGGATATGCCGGATGCTCGAATTACGCTTCCGAAGTTGTTTCAGGAAATGCGAAAGTCAACAAATGCCCGGTCGGAGGCATGAAGACGGCTCGGAAAATAGCCGAAATCATGGGCGTCGCGGCGGATGAACAAATCCGTTATGTCGCGCATGTATATTGCCGCGGAGGGAATAATACCAAAATAAAATACAAATATAAAGGGATCGAAGACTGTATTTCTGCGTCTAAGCTTAGCGGAGGGCCATCGGAATGCGACTATGGCTGTCTGGGCTACGGCACCTGCGTCGGGGAATGCCAGTTCGGGGCTTTAAGCGTGAAGGACGGCGTCGCCGTGGTCGACCGCGAAAAATGCACCGCATGCAAAAAATGCACAGCGATCTGCCCGAGACATATTATTGCGCTTGTGCCCTATTTAAGCGGCGTACAGGTAGGCTGCATGTCGCAGGACAAGGGCGCCGCCACGAAAAGTATCTGCGGTATTGGCTGCGTCGGATGCAGGATCTGCGAAAAAAAATGCCCGGCTGGGGCAATTTAGGTTTCCGATAATCTTGCGCGTATAGATTACGATAAATGCACGGGTTGCGGCGAGTGCGCTTTGGTGTGCCCGCAGAAGCTTATAACGGATATAAAAGCGACTAAAGCCGAAGCCTGAGGAGGGCTGTTTATGAATTATAGAATACCGGGGCCGTACAGGGGGTACAACGCGCACAGGGGCAGGCGGTTAAAAATAATCGCCGCTCTGGTGGGGGTGTGTCTTTTGGGAGCTTCGGCTTTTTTATTATTACAGGATTATCTTGTTTTCTCACCCGACGGGGTAAGGCTGGAGCTGCCTTTTTTCGGGCTCGACAAAAAGAGCGGCAAAGCACCGAAGAAAGAGGAGACCCCCCCGCTTAAAGTTGAAACGGGCGGCTCGGAAAAGAACGGAACGGAGCCGCAAAGCAACGCTGCAGAGCCGGAACAAACGGCTCCTGAGAAGCCTGCCGGCAATTCGGACAGCCTTATATTAAACGCCGTCTGCGCGGATTACGCAAAGCTTTCGGACAGGGAATACAGAAGGAGCCTTATGTCGCTTTCGGGCGTTAACGCCGTTATCGTGGACCTTAAGCTTGCCGACGGCAATGTCACTTACCTATCAAAGGCCGCGTCGCCGGACGCTCAGAAAAAGGCTTCGGATTCCGTTTCGGATGCAATAAAGGAATTCTCGGAAAACGGATTGCGCGTTATCGGAAGAATATCCGCCTTCCGAGACAACGCAGCGCCGAGAACGGTTATGCGCAGCTCGGCGATCAGAACGGGAAGCGGGGCAACATGGCTTGACTACAATTATTACGGCTGGCTCGACCCGTATAAAAAGAGCTCCGCGGAATATCTCGGCGCGCTTTCCAAAGAGGCGGAGGAGCTTGGCTGCAGCGAGGT
>JAUZPW010000024.1 GCA_030705725.1 Bacillota bacterium | reverse complement strand
AGATGGCTGAGCTCGAAGTAAGTACGTGCGCCGCGAGCGTGGACATCGATGCCGACAAAACCAAAAGCAGAATAACACTTAAAAGCACGTTGGATAAAATTCCCTTTGAAATCGCCGCAACCAGCATATCGGGTACAATCTTGTCGTACCCTTCCTTAGGCAGGGTGTTATTAAGAAAAAGCCTGCCGAACGTGCCGACGAAATAAGCGCCCATGCCGATAATCGCGGCGAACGCGGTGGAGATAACCATGGCCTTATTTATTGATTTTTCATCGCGGATCGCGTAGAACTTGTGAACCATCTGCGGCAGTCCCCACGCTCCGAAGCTTGTCAGCATTATCATGGAAACAAGCGAAAACCAGTTTTCCCCCCCGAAAAGGTTTACCAGACCGGTGCCGCCTTCAAGCGCCCTGAGCTTCGCGAAGCCTGCCGACAGGCCTCCGACCACGGGATTCGTAACAATACAAGCGACCATGAGTATTACGCCTGCGATCATAATAATTCCCTGGATAAAGTCGGTGAGCGCGGTCGCCACGTAACCTCCCGTAATGAGATAAGCCGCCGTTAATACGGCTATAAAAAGCATGCAATAGATATATGAAACGTGCGGAAAAACCGCGCTGAACAAATATCCGAGCCCCATATACACCGAAGCGCTGTATGGCAGCAGAAAAACAAAAATGATTAGTGCTGCAAGAATTTTCATGTTTCTTGAAAGGTATCTTGCCTGAAAAAATTCCGGCATGGTCGAGGCGTTTAACCTGTGAGTCATGCTGCGGGTGCGCTTGGCCAGGAATTTCCACGCCAGCAGACTTCCTAAAAGCGCGTTTCCAATGCCTATCCAGATACCGCCGATTCCGATCTGCCAGCCCGTTTTACCAGCGTAGCCGATAAAAATAACGGCGGAAAAATATGTGGTGCCGTAGGCAAAAGCCGACATCCATGCTCCAATATTTCTTCCGCCGAGTAAAAATTCGGACATTGTTTTGGTTTTACCCATGCTTGTAAAACCGATAACTAACATAACGACTACAAAAATGCCTAAAAAAATGAGCGCGATAAGCTGGGACATAGTTTCCTACCATCCTTCCGTACTACAAAAATATATAATTTTACCGGCTTTTTCTACAAAACTACAGGGATACCCTACATTCATTCAGCGCCGGTTAACTTTTTTAGTATACATGAGCCTAAACGGTTTGTAAAGAATCTCACGTCATTTTTTCATATTAATAACTTTCATAACATGTTCAATATCCTGCTTAATAGACTTTTGCATCGTTTCCCTTACTTTTAATATATCGAAAGAGCCAAGGGCAACGCCGATTTTTGCGCGAAGGCCGGGCTTATACTCGGCTATTATTCCAAGCGACTCAATGCACTGGCGGACGGTTATCGGCTTTTCGTCGTTTAACAGCGCGATATAATCCCCGAATACGGCCTCGAGCTTATTTTCCTTGTCCCATCTCGCGTTTTCGGCAATCAGCATAAGTCCTATACTGCGATGATACGAATTTTCGCTTTTCAGCTTGAGGCAAAGGGAATCAAAAAACGGATAAACGTCGCAGGTTTGCTGAGAGCGGCTTTGGAGAATGAGAAAAGCCGGGTATCTGATTTTATCGTTCTTTTCGGAAAGCATCCCGTAAAGCTGACTTAACTCGGATTTGTCGACTTTTCTTGATACTTCCTGCACATCCTTCTTGTCAAAAGCCAGATCTATCATATATATTACCTGCTTACAGTATATGCTATAAGCCTTGCGGCATCTACCGAATCGCTTAAAGACGCCATTTCGTTGGGCGTGTGAATATATCTTGTCGGGATGCTGACCCCTCCGGTCAACACGCCGTTTCTTGAACGCTGAATCGCTCCGGCATCCGTTCCGCCCGCCATCATTATCTCGTTCTGAACTTTTATTTTAAGGCTTTCCGCGTTTCTTCGCAGAAGCTCCGAAACATCCGGGCTGCATATAACCGAACGGTCCGCGATTTTCACCGCCGGGCCTTCTCCGAGCTTGACGGCCATTTTGTCCTTTAACCCGGGAAGATCGCCCGTCGACGTTACGTCGACCGCCAGCGCCATATCGGCGTTGATCTGGAAAGCTGCAGTCTGCGCGCCGCGCAGCCCGACCTCCTCCTGCGATGAAAAAACAAAATACAGGTCGTTTTTCGTGCTTTTGATGCCGGAAAGCGCCGTTATCAAAACCGCGCATCCTAGGCGGTTGTCAAGATAGCGCGAAATCAAGCTGTCGCCGTTTAGCACCTCCGTTCCGTCGAAAACCGCAAAGTCACCTATTTTTACCGCTTTTTCCGCTTCCGTTTTTGATCTTGCTCCGATATCAATAAAAAAGTGATTTAATGTGCGGTCCTTTGCATCCATCTTTTCTTCAAAGGACAAAACGCCTTTTACGCCGTTTGAGAATCTGACCCGCGCGCCCGCAAGCTGTTCCCGGTCAAGGCCTCCGACGGCGCCGAACCTTATAAGCCCGCTTTCTTCAATATAAGTCACGGCAAAGCCTATCGTGTCCATATGGGCCGACAGCATTATTTTCTTTCCGTTTCCTTTTTTGCGGACAATCAGGTTCCCGAGAGCGTCGGTGTACACTCCGTCGGAATACGGCTTGGAAAGCTCGCAGATCGCACGCGATATTTCGTCCTCTCTGCCCGAAGGTCCGAACGCTCCCGTGAGCTTTGATAAAATTTCAAATAAATCAGGCATTTTGCATATCCTCCATAAAAAGCTTGGCAAGCCGCAGCATGTTTTCACAGTCGGACACGGAAGCTACGGAAGCGCCCGAGTGCAGATACCGGACAGGGGCCGCGAGCGCGCCCGTTTTAACGCCGGATCCGCTCCTGTGAATGATTCCGGCGTCTGTTCCGCCCGAAATATACTGTTTTGTCTGCCACTTTATTCCGTGCTCATCCGCAATGCGAATAAGCCTAGAGCAGATTTCCCGGTCGTAGATGGTTGCCCCGTCCATGAAGGGAATAACCGGGCCCATACTTAGGCGGCATACTGTTTTCACTTTGTCGACAAAAGCGATGTCCGCGGCCGTGGTGCCCTCGAGCACAAGGCAATGGTCGGGCTCAATCCTGTTTGCCGCTATAGTCGCTCCGCGAAGGCCGGTTTCCTCCTGCGCCGTAAAAGCAAACGCCGTATCGCACGGCAAATCCATTTCCATAAGATTAATAAGCACCGCGCACCCGATCCTGTCGTCGATCGCCTTTGATTTTATATACCCTTCGCCGAAAAGCGAAAACTCTGAGTCGAAAGCTGCATAATCGCCGAGGGAGACCAGCTCTTCGGCCGCTTTCTTCGTCTGAGCGCCGATGTCTATATACAGATCGTCGGTTTTGGGAACGTTCTTTCTTTCTTCTTCATTTGTCAGGTGAACGGCCTTGACGCCTATAACGCCCGGTATCTTTCGGTCTCCGACGCGCACGCGCTTTCCGAATACCACGCGGCGGTCGACCCCGCCGCAAAAACCGAATCCAAGCATCCCTTCGTCCGTAATACGTTTTACTATCATGCCGACTTCATCCATATGCGCCGCCAGCATAAGCGTGCGCTTTGCGCGCTGCCTGCCCTTTTTCACGGCTATGATATTTCCGATACTGTCCACAGTAATTTCCGAAGCCAGCCCGCTTATGCGGCTTATAATAAAATCCCTGACGTCGTCCTCAAATCCTGAAACGCCGTCTATTTCGCACAGTGTTTTCAGCAGATTCAGCATATCGCGCCTCCGGATATAAACTCGCAAATAAGGTCAGCCACAGCCTCTATATCGGAAAAACAGACGGTTTCAACCGGCGTGTGCATATATTTTAGCGGAATCGACAAAAGCGCGCACGGTATCCCCGTGGAAACAATCTGCATCGCCCACGCGTTCGTTCCCGTCGACCCTTCCATTACCTCAAAATCATGAGGAATGCTCTTTTCTTCCGCTATCCTTATAAGCTCCTTTGTAAGCTTTCTTTGCAGGTTCGGGCCCATCCCGATCATCGCTCCGCCCCCCGCGGCAAACGTTTTGCCGGCGGGCGCGTCCGGCGTCTTAGCGTGTGTGACGTCTACGGCAATCGCGCAGTCGGGCATGGTTCTGTATGCCCCGGTCAAAGCGCCGTGCAGGTTCTTTTCCTCCATAACGCTTCCCTGAATTATTATATTTGCCTTGCGCTCGGCGTTATAAAGCCGCTCCAGTGCAATCAGTAGGGCGAGCACCCCCGCGCGGTTGTCGAGCGCGGGCGACGATACGAATCTTTCGGCTAAATTTCTGAATCCGCCCTCAAAAACAACCGGCGTTCCGACCGGTATAAGTTTTTTGGCCTGTTCCTCGGTAAGCCCGGCGTCTATTGCCAGCGAATCCTGTTCGAAGGGCTTATCCCGCTCCTCTTTAGTCAGAATATGTGGGGGAAGGCAGCTTATAACGCCTTTATATACGTTTTGGGAAAGTATGAGAACCCCGGCGTCCGGAAGCATCCTTGAGTCCACTCCGCCGACCGGCACAAAGGAAAGAAAGCCTCCCTCAAGCACATCCGAAACAAGAAATCCGATCTGGTCGATATGCGCTTCGAGCATTACTGTTGGGGCGTCCTCCCTTCCGCAGGACAAAAAACCCGAAACGTTTCCGAGCCGGTCGATTTCAACATAGTCGCAGTATGGCTTAATGAGTTTTCGCATAAGCTCCGCCGTTTGCTTTTCAAAGCCCGAAACCCCGTGGCTTTCGCAAAGGTCTTTTAATATATTACAGTAATCCACAGCTATCCTCCGGAGATCATAGTGAGTTTATTATATCCTTGAATTTCTGTCCGCGTTCTTCGAAATTCTTAAACGCGTCAAACGACGCGCAGGCCGGAGACATAAGGACGATGTCTCCCTTTTGAGCCTCTTTTGCCGAAGCCGTAACGGCATCCGAAAAAAGCGGATATTCCTTTACTTTCAGCTCTTCCGGATTGTACTCCGGACAGTTTACGAGTGCTTCTTTTATCTTTCCCGCAGTCTGTCCCGTTAAATACAGTGCCTTTACATGCTTTGCTATCTCGGGGCCAAGCACGTCGAACGGAATATGCTTGTCATACCCTCCCGCTATCAGCAGAACCTTTTTCCCGAATGAATTAAGCCCAGCGATCGTCCTCGTCGGGCTCGACGCTATTGAATCGTTGTAGAATCTGACGCCGTCCTTTTCTCTGACAAACTCGATTCTGTGCTCTACACCCTTAAAGGTTGCGGCTACCCTGCGCACGGCTTCAAAACAATCCTCGCCGAAAAGAGCCCAGCAGGCGGCTGCCGCCGACATATAATTTTCGACATTGTGCTGGCCCGGCAGCAGTATATCGTTCAGCGCAACAACTGTTTTTCCCTTTATTCTTATCTCACCGCTGTTGATATAAACGCCGTCGTTAAGCTTATTTTTCCTTGAAAACAGAATAACCCTTCCCGGCGCCGTCAAAGCGTAGCCGGCCGTTACCTTATTATCGGCGTTTAACACGACCGTGTCGTTTTTACCCTGATACTTGAATATGTTTTCTTTCGCCGTTATATATTCTTCCATCGACGTATGCCAGTCGAGATGATTCGGCGCGACATTTGTAACTACCGAAATTTTGGGGCTTTTTTTCATCGTCATAAGCTGAAACGAAGAAAGCTCCAAAACGGCAATATCGTCCTCGTTAATGGAGCTTGCCGCCTTAAGAAGCGGCTTTCCGATATTTCCGCCCAGGTAGCACTTTTTCCCCATCTCTTCAACGATCTTCGAAATAAGCGTCGATGTGGTCGTTTTGCCGTCGGAACCCGTTACTGCTATAACGGGGCATGGGCAGACCTCAAGGAAAACTTCTGTTTCGGACGTTATAACGCTTCCTGATTCGGCGGCTTTTTTAAGCAGCGGGTGGTCGGGCCGTATACCGGGCGACCGGAAAATATAATCCTGGTCAAGACCTTCAAGGTAGCGTTCGCCAAACCTGAAAGAAATTCCCTGCTTTTGCAGCTCGGGCATAAGCGATGCAAATGCCGAAGCTTCTTTTTTATCGCAAACTGTAATTTTAACGCCCGCTTCCGAGAGAATCCGTATAAGCGGCCTGTTGGATACTCCAAGTCCGAGAACCGCTGCGCTTTTGCCCTTTATATCACTTAAAAACGTATCGAATTTTGCCATTACTAACCTCGCCCGCCATTTTTTATTGAGTTTATTTTACGCCCCCGTATTTAATAACTCAAGCAAAATTTACCCTTTCTTGACAGAGCGGCTGTCATTTTGTATAATAATATTGCGAGTAAGCCGGACAGCCGCGTGTACATTTGGCCGAAAGGCCGTATGCGAGGAAAGTCCGGGCTCCAAAGGGCAGGATAGCGGATAACGTCCGCCGAAGGCAACTTCAGGACAAGTGCAACAGAGAAATACCGCCGCGTTTTTCGCGGTAAGGGTGGAAAGGCGGGGTAAGAGCCCACCGGACTTTATGGTAACATAAGGCCCCTGTAAACTCTATCCGGAGCAACACCCGATTGTGGACAATGGCCGGCCCGGTCGTCCCGATGAGGTGGCACGAGGTGTGCGGCAACGTACATCCCAGACAGATGGCTGTTTAAGACAGAACCCGGCTTATAGACTTACTCGTTTTATATGCAAAAGATTCGCGTAATATGCGAATCTTTTGCTCTATATTATTAGATTGTTATATTTTTTCTGAGGAAGGTTTTACGATGCTGGATTGGGAAGAGCTCAAAAAAGCATGTGCCGCGTGTGAAAAGTGTTCTTTATGCAAAACCCGCAAAAACGTTGTTTTCGGCGTCGGAAACCCGAAAGCGCGGATAATGTTTATCGGAGAAGGCCCCGGAGAGCAGGAGGATATAAAAGGCGAGCCTTTCGTGGGCCCGGCCGGTCATCTGCTTGACGATATGCTTTCGGCGATCGGGCTTACAAGGGACGAGGTTTATATTGCCAATATAGTAAAGTGCAGGCCTCCCCAAAACCGCGACCCGCAGCCTTCCGAGCAGGATATGTGCATAGAATGGCTGCGAAATCAGGTATTTCTTGTTAAACCCGAAATATTGGTTTGCCTCGGAAGAATCGCGGCCTGCCGTATTATCGATCCCGAATTTAAGATTACCAAAAGCCACGGCCTGATCTTTAAACGCAAGGGCTGCGTAATAACCTCTACTTTCCATCCCGCGGCGCTGCTGCGCGATCCTTCAAAACTGGAAAACGCATTCGACGATTTAAAGGTCATCGAGGCTCAATATAAAATGATTAAAGACGCTTAAAAAGCCGTCCGGTTAAGGACGGCTTTTTATGTTATGTTAACAATATTATTCTTACAGAGTTCACGCGCCGGTCGGGTTTATATTAAAGCCTCCCGGCTGTATGTGGTTCGGTACTATCAAAGCAGCTTCATGTTTCTTCACGGTTTTAGTTCCCCGCCACACTCCTTTCTCCATCTGCGTTTTGAAGGAAACCCAAAGTCTGACAAATAGTTCCCGACCGGCACTCCGCGGTACTGTCGTCGCCCATTGGACTCACCCCTTAATTTAATTTTTCTTTTTTTTGAATCTCTTAATTCTGCCTTTATAATATAACCGGAAGCAAGGGAAGTCAATCAAAGATTTGTTAAATTTATGTAAACTAACTTTTTATATTTTTCGTAAAGGAAAGGTGCCGCATCATGGTAAAAGACGAGGTTTTACGCATCTTAGAAGAAAACCGTGGCTCTTTGATTTCCGGGGGCGCCCTCAGCAAAACTCTGGACGTTTCCCGCACCGCCGTCTGGAAAGCCGTTTCCGCTCTTAAAGAAGAAGGTTTTGAGATCGATATCTTAAAAAGCTCCGGGTACCGGCTTACCCCCGAATGCGACAAACCGTCGGAGGCCGGAATCGGACGCTATCTTAAAACGGATGCTTTAGGGCGCGAGATGTCTGTTTTTCACAGTATTCCGTCAACGAACCTGCATCTTCGCAAACTGGCTGAAGGCGGTTCGGGCCACGGCTGCACGGTAATAGCCGATTTGCAGACAAAAGGCCGTGGCCGTATGTCAAGAAGTTTCTTTTCTCCCCCGGAAGGCATTTACATGAGCATACTGTTCCGCCCGCAAAACACCGGTATAATTCCGCAGCTTATAACGATAGCGGCGGCCGTCTCGGTAGCGGAGGCTGTTGACTCCGTCTGCGGCGTTTCGACTTCAATAAAGTGGGTAAACGATATTTTTATTGACGGCAAGAAAGTCTGCGGCATTCTCACCGAAGGAAGCGTGGAAGCCGAAAGCGGCGCTTATTTTTATCTTATTTCGGGGATCGGGATAAACGTGCATAAGCCTAAAGATGGTTATCCCGAGGAGTTAAAGGATATAGCCGCCGCAGTCGACGAAACAGCCGTTAAAGCATTTACAAAAAATCAGCTTATAGCGGAAGTATTAAACCGTTTCGAGGAGGTTTACCTGTCGCTCTCTGAAGAAGCGAGCATATCGGCGCTTATTGAACGATATAGAAGGAAGCTTTTCATTCTGAACAAAAAAATAACCGTAAAATCCGCCTCCGGGAGTTACCCGGCCGTCGCGTTGGATATAAACGATAAAGGGAATCTGCTTGTAAAAAAAGAAGACGGCACCGAAGCCCTGTTGTCCTCGGGTGAAATTTCAATCAGAATTTAGGCCTGCGTGCTAATAAAAAAGGGGCTTCGTCAGAAGCCCTTTTTCCCTTTAAGTTAGGTATCAGCCTTTTCATTCGTTTATGACAACCAAAAACCGTGCTTTTCCGCTGGTTGCTTTCTGCCCGTGAAGAGTACGGGCGTCAAAATATATGCTGTCGCCCTTTGAAAGCACAATTTCCCGATCTCCGTATATGACCGTGACGGAGCCCTCAAGCACGTAATTGAATTCCTGCCCCGCATGACATACCATTTCCGGCAGGTGATCGTGCGGCTCGATGTCGACAATCATCGGCTCCATGTCGCGGCCGATAAAATCAGACGCCAGTGACGTAAACTTATAGCCTCTGTAGCGTTCGACCGCCACGCCTTTGCCGCCCAGTATAACGGCGAAGTCTTTTACGGCGGGCTCAAGACCGGTAAGCAGGACCGTAGGATCAATGTTAAGTATAGCCGCCGCGGAATAAATGGCGCTTATTGTGATGTCCTCGGTGCCGTCCTCGAAAGCGGCGTAATCCTTTTCGCTCATTTCAAGCTTTTCCGCAATAGAAGCGAGCGGTATTCCGGCAAGCTCCCTGAATTTTTTGATTCTGCCTGCGATTTCTTTTATCTGACTGTTCATTTGTTCCTCCGACGCAAAAATAAAGTATTGCGCTATTTAGGGGCTTTTTCGAGAAACGTCAGCCCGAGCGCCTTGGGTCCCGCGTATACCGCCAAAACCGCGCCTATTTCCTGAATGTTGATCCTGATTTTCTTAAACCGCGCACCGAGCTGCTTGGCAAAAACCTTGGCGTCCTCGTATGCGTCGGCGTGTATGACGGTTACCTCGTCCAAAGTCTCGGCAAAATTCGAGAACTTGGTCATCAGCCATTCCTTGGCCTGCTCCATGCCCCTTACCTTATCGACATCCGTTGGTATGCCTTTAAAAAACGTAAGGATCGGTTTTATATTAAACAGCGTTCCGATAGTAGCCTTTACCGCGCCTATGCGGCCTCCGCGCCTCATGTATTCAAGCGTTTCCACCACAAAGTAAATCGAGGCCCGGTTCGCCATTTCACGGACGGTTTCCGCAATTCTATCCGGCGGAACGTCAGCCTCGGCCATTTCCGCAGCTTTAATCGCAAGGATTCCGGCGGCATGGGAAACATTCAGAGAATCAACAACATAAATCGGGGGTTTGAAGCCTTCCTCAATAAGCATGTCCCGGGCCATCGAGGCCGAGTCGAAAGTGCCGGACGAATGCGAAGTCATAGTTATGCATATAATAGCGCTGCAGTCCTTTTCTTCCCGGAACGCCTTCATAAACGTATCCGGGCTCGGCTGGGATGTTACGGGCATACAGTTAAACTCTTTAATTTTTGTAAAGAGCTTTCTGCAGTTTATTTCCTTTTTGTCAACGAATTGCTGATTTTTAAAATGCACGGTAAGCGGGACAAATTTGATCCCGTGTTTTCTTATATCATCTTCCGGGACATCGCAGACGGAGTCGACGAAAATAGCTGTTTTGAGCATAAATCCTCCGAAATTATTTATTTTTTATCCCGGAAATTTCTTTTTTAGCCTGTTTCTCAAAAAAAGCTTCCAGTTTTTTAACGCTTAACCCCAGAAGACGCTGCTCCTCGCCAGTCAGGTCATGGAGGGCGGCTTCGACCAGCCCCTTCTGAAAGTTCTCATGAAAACGGTAAGCCATTATGCCGGAATCCGTCAGGGTTACCTGAACGGCGCGCTTATCGTTGCCGCCGCGTTTCTTTTCTATAAGGCCTTTGCCTTCCAGCTTATCGCAGGCGACAGTCAGCGTCGCGAGCGTAACGCCGAGCATGGACGCTATATCGCCCATTCTTGCTGCACCGCCCGGCCCTATCTTTTCAAGGATGTGAATTTCGGTAATAGAAACCGGTATGTTAAGCCCGGCTGACAGCGCGCTTTCTTCTATCTTGCGCATTTGGTAGAATAGGTCGTTTAAGAACCCTTTTATTTCTTCCTGCAGCAAATAAGATCATTCCCCGTCTAAAATTCCGGCAGCCGAATCATTCTTTAGTCAGAATGTCAAGGTCCTCAGGCAGAATCTCCTGATCTTCCGTCTTGCTGGCGGCTTTAGGGCACTCACGTTTTCCCCTTGCGTCCTTTAACAGTTTGCAATCACATTTTCCGTAGCACTTTGGGGAATCCGGAGAATTGTCGAGCCTTACCTTGCAAATGCCTTTAAGCAGGCTTACGTCTATAACCGTGCCCGGGCCCTGCGGCGTTTCAACAACCGAATCGACGGACGGCGTCGTGCGGATCATGTCGTCGTACGCCTCCTGCTCGTATTTAAGGCAGCACATCAGACGCCCGCAGGTACCCGATATTTTCGCCGGATTAAGCGAGAGGTTCTGCTCTTTTGCCATGTTTATTGAAACCGGCTGGAAATCGTCCAAAAAAGTAGCGCAGCAGAGAGGTTTTCCGCAAACCCCGAGACCGCCTATCATTTTCGCCTCATCCCTCACCCCGATCTGTCTGAGTTCGATCCTCGTTCGGAACACCGACGCCAGATCCTTGACGAGTTCCCTGAAATCCACCCTGCCGTCGGCGGTAAAGTAAAAGAGCACTTTATTTCTGTCAAACGTATATTCAACAGTTACAAGATGCATGTCAAGCTTATGCTCGGCTACTTTTTTCTGGCATATATCAAATGCCTCGTTTTCTTTTTTCTCGTTTTCCTCAACGGTTTTTTTGTCCGCCTCCGTGGCAATCCTTAGGATGTTCCTGAGAGGCTTCACTATTTTATCGTCATCGACCATGCGGTTCGGCATTACGGCTTCTCCGTACTCGACTCCCCTAGCCGTTTCGACAATAACATGGTCTCCCTTATTGATATTTAATCCCTCTGGGCTGAAATAATATACTTTGCCGACTTTTTTAAATCTGACCCCAATAACCTCAGTCAAACACATTACCTCCGTTCTTTTGCAATTCTCTTTTTATTCTTGAAACGCCGGATAAAAGCGCAGAAATCAGCGCAGCATTTGAAGCGTTAAACTTTATCCGGTCCGAAAGCTCCTCCAGTAAACTATAAAGCCCGCAAAGCCCTTCCGTCGAAAAACATTCCGCAAGTAACTTTTCAGTTTGGCCTCCGTTTCTTTTTATCGACGCTTCGCAGACAGTTTTTGAAAGCAACTCAAGAAATTTTGAAAATTCCTCTCGTTTTAGTTTTTCAAGCGTCATGCAATACGATAAAAACTGAAACTCAGATTTTGAGCAAAGAGCTTTTATAAAACCCGAAACCCTCTCGTCATCTTCAGCGTCCGTAAGTTCCTGCGGGGGCATTCTGTAAACCGCGCATCTCGACAATACTGTCGGAAGAAGAAGCGCCCTGTTTTCGCATACAAGAAGAAAAAAAACGCCTCGCGGAGGTTCCTCCAAAATGTTAAGCATCGCGTTTTGCGCGTTTAGGTTCATTTTGTCGCAGTTGTAGACAATAAATACCTTAACATCGGCTTCATTCGGGCGAATATAAGCATTGCGGCGCAGTTCCCTTACTTCGTCCACTTTTAGCTCCTGTTCGGCGCCGAGCTTTATTATGTCGGGATGAACTCCCGCCTCT
>JAUZPW010000239.1 GCA_030705725.1 Bacillota bacterium | reverse complement strand
CCGACGTGTTCGGCCTGGGAAGCGCCTTAAATATGAAATACCCGAAAAAGTGGAAGGAGTTAAAAGACAACTGGAGCGAAGTATATAAGGATGCGAGCGTTTCCATTGACGTAAACACTGAAATTAAAAGAACCGGGCAGCTTATGGGGTCGTTTAAGTATCCGGAATAAGACCGCGGCGGCAAATCTTATTGACAATTTTTGATTCGGGGCATATACTGATAACAGATCAAATATTTTTGATATGAGGTGACGGCTTGGAAACCGTATACGAAAAGCATGCGAAGGTGTTTAAAGCTTTTTGCGACGAAAAGCGTTTACGGATTCTCGAGCTTTTGCGCGGCGGTGAAAAATGCGCCTGCGTTTTGCTTGACCAGCTGGATATGGGACAGTCGGGGCTGTCGTATCATATGAAGATTCTGGTGGATTCGGGCGTTGTGGAGAGCAGGCAGGAAGGCAAATGGACGCACTACAGAATAAGCGAAAAAGGCTGCGCTTACGCCGCAGAATTACTGAAGGAATTGACTACGCCTAATTCGGTGATAGAAAGAGACAGCTGCTGCAAAAGATAAAAGCCATCAAAGAGATGGCTTTTTACGGGCAAGATATATCAAGTATTTTTGATATGATTGTCCTATATCCGAAGGTGAGGGTTTTCGTGGTATGCAAATATTAAAAGCGGTCTGGGACTTTTTTCAGAATCAGATTCTCGGGATGAAATGGCTGAACAGCCTTATCGGCACAGGTCTTTCGGCCGTGGGGCTTGACATTGGCGGCAGGCTTGGCGGGAGTATTCAGTTTTTCTTTTACGATGTTATCAAAATCACTGTGCTTTTGTGTTTTCTTATATTCTTAATAAGCTATATCCAAAGCTACTTTCCGCCGGAACGCAGCAAGAAAATACTCGGACGGTTCCGCGGGATCGGAGCAAACTGCGCGGCGGCCCTGCTCGGCACGGTCACGCCCTTTTGCTCCTGTTCGTCCATTCCGCTTTTTATAGGCTTTACGTCGGCGGGATTGCCGGTGGGAGTAACGTTCTCGTTTCTTATTTCGTCCCCGATGGTCGATCTCGGGTCTTTGCTCCTGCTGATAAGCATTTTCGGTGCGAAAGTGGCCGTTATATATGTTTTTTTAGGCCTCGTTATAGCTGTTATCGGCGGAACGCTTATCGAGAAAACGGGTATGGATAAATATGTGGAGAGCTTTATCATGACGGCCGGCAGCGTGGACATAGAATCCCCGGACCTTACAAAAAAAGACCGTCTGATTTACGCCAAGGAGCAGATGATTTCGACTTTCAAGAAAGTATTTCCGTACATACTTATCGGCGTGGGCGTCGGCGCGATTATTCACAACTGGATTCCCGAGGAATGGGTTGCAGCGGTGCTCGGCAGAAATAATCCATTCGGAGTGGTGTTGGCCACGGTTATCGGAGTGCCGATGTATGCCGACATATTCGGAACGATTCCGATCGCGGAAGCTTTGTTCTTAAAAGGCGCTCAGCTCGGTACCGTTTTATCCTTCATGATGGCTGTAACCACCTTGTCGCTGCCTTCGATGATTATGCTGCGCAAGGCGGTGAAGCCTAAGCTGCTGGCGGTTTTCATTGCGATATGCACGGCCGGAATCATTATAGTAGGTTATTTATTCAACGCTTTACAGGCGTTTATTATAGTTTAATTAATTTTGGGGGAGAGAATTATTATGTCACTGTTCGGAAAGAAAGACAAAAAGGAAACTTCCTGCTGCTGCGGCGGCAACTGCGACGCGGAAAGCATGGCGAAGGCCGCAGGTGCTAAAGCCGAGGGAGCTTCAGTTAAGGTGCTGGGCAGCGGATGCGCTAAATGCAATCAGCTTGAAGCGGCTGCGAAGGAAGCCCTGGAGCAGCTCGGCATGGACGCTGCGATCGACCATGTGACCGATTTTTCACAAATCGCCGCCTACGGCGTTATGACGACTCCGGCACTCGTTGTGGACGGGAAAGTGGTTTCCTACGGCAAGGTACTGAAAACCGAGGAGGTTGTCACGATACTTCGGAAGGTTAGGCAATAACCTCAAACGTCTGAGTCAGGCAACAAAAACAAAGGGTGATTTTCTATGAGCAAAGATAAAAGCGAAGGAATCGGCTTCTTTGAGAAATATCTTACGATATGGGTGATTCTCTGCATGGCTGCGGGGATTTTTATAGGAAAGTATTTGCCGGTCTTTCCGGCGTTTCTTGAAAAAATTCAATATGCGGGGCAGAATATCCCGATCGCGGTTCTTATTTGGATTATGATTTATCCGATGATGATGAAAATTGACTTCCAGTCCATCAAAAACGTACGCAGAAATCCGCTGGGTTTACTAATTTCAAGCGGCAGCAGCTGGCTTATAAAACCCTTTCTTATGCTGGGGCTGGCATCGCTGTTTTTCTATGTAGTTTTCAAATCTTATATCCCTTACGATTTGGCAAAGAGCTATGTGACGGGAGCCGTTCTTTTGGGCGTGGCGCCTTGTACGGCGATGGTATTTGTATGGAGCAATCTATCTCACGGCGACCCCGCGCATACCCTTGTTCAGGTTTCAATCAACGATCTGCTTATTATCGTTCTTTTCGTACCGCTAACCTCGTTTTTGCTTGGAGTTAACAATGTGCAGATCCCATGGGATACGCTTTTCTTTTCCATTATTCTGTTCGTTGTTATTCCGCTTTCGGCAGGCGCCCTTACGCGAGTTCTAATGATACGCAAAAAAGGGCCGGAGTATTTTAACGAAAAATTTGTGCCCAAATTTGACGGCATAACAACAGCGGGTCTTTTACTGACGCTTATAATTATTTTTACGTTTCAAGGCAAGATTATTTTGGGAAACCCATTTTACGTTCTTTTAATAGCGGTACCGCTTATACTGCAAAATGTTATTTCAGCTAACTTAGCTTATATGGTTTGCAGATGGACAAAACTGCCGCATAATAGAGCGGCGCCCGCGTCTTTAATTGCCGCCTCTGATTTTTTTGAATTATCGGTGGCTGTCGCACTTTCTTTATTCGGCCCGGACTCACCGGTGGTTCTTGCTTGTACGGTAGGAGTCCTTACCGAGGTGCCGGTTATGCTGATGCTTGTAAAATTTATAAACGGCACAAAGCACTGGTTCCCCTCGGCTGAGACTTACAATAAATAGCACTTTTGCGTATTGACAACGGAATGAAACGGGTTTACACTTAATGCATATATTTGGGAAGGTGGAGTATTGATGTCGGTCCTGTCTGTTATGGTGGCTCTCAACTAAATATAGTTGCAAAAGGCACGGCGTTAACCCTTTGCTTGCGCTGCCCTTTTGAAAGACATACCTGACAGACTGCTTCATCCTTTTAATAAT
>JAUZPW010000238.1 GCA_030705725.1 Bacillota bacterium | reverse complement strand
CCGTTAATCGCGCATTCCACCTGCGTCGCTCCCGCGCGCACCGCCGCAAGGGAATTTGCCACCGCCATGCCTAAATCGTTATGGCAATGCACCGAAACGGTAACCTTTTCGGCTCCCGGCGTATTATTCAGCACATATGACACAATATCCGACATTTCCTCGGGGATAATATAGCCCACGGTGTCGGGTATGTTTATTACAGTCGCCCCGGCCTTTATTACCTCGGAGAATACTTTAACCAGAAAGGCCCTGTCGGAGCGGCAGGCATCCTCGGCCGAGAATTCCACTTCTTCGGTAAATAGCTTAGCGTACTTGACCGCCTCGACAGCCTGGTAAAGCACCTCGTCCGGCGTCATCTGCAGCTTATGCTGCATATGGACGGGCGAGGTCGCTATAAATGTATGGATATAAGGCTGAGCTGCGGGTTTTACCGCCTCCCATGCGGCGTCTATGTCCTTCTTAACCGCACGCGCAAGGCTGCAAACGGCAGACTCCTTTACTATTTCGGCAATCGCCCTCACCGACTGCAAATCACCCGGGGACGATATCGCAAAGCCGGCTTCGATAACATCAACCTTAAGCTTTTCCAGCTGTTTCGCAACTTCTATTTTCTCGTTCAGATACATGCTGCATCCTGGAGACTGCTCCCCGTCGCGCAGCGTGGTGTCAAAAATTCTTATTGATCTTTGCATTTCCAACCCTCTTTATCATAACAGATTTTTAAGCGCATGTAAAAAAAATCCTTCTTTACAAAGCTTAAGGCTTAACCGGCGTTTAAATAAAAAAAGCCTTCGTCTCAGTCAAGAGACGAAGGCTATGCTTCGCGGTACCACCCTTGTTGCCGGCATAGAATATAAGCCGGCCACCTTTATACGCGTCAGTCAACGCGCTTCCCTGTTAACGGTGGGATACCGTTCGCGCCTACCGGGATAAACCCTTCAGCTGAATGCTCCGGGGGGAGCTTCTCGGTTTCGCACTGCCGTCTTACACCAAACAACGGCTCTCTTAAAGCTGAAAAACCGGTACTTTACCCCTTCATCACGTTTTCATATTATATTTTACATTATATGCGAGAGGAATGATTAGTCAAGCTTTTTTTCTGAATTTATTTCAAAAGCCTGCCGCTTATTTTGTCAGCCACGTAAAGTCCGTTAGCTGCGGCCTGCGAAAGCGACCTGGTAACTCCTGCGCCGTCGCCTATCGCATATATATCCTTGCAGCCGTCGATTTCAAAATCCTCGCACTTCGGACGCGCGGAATAGTATTTGCATTCGACGCCGTATAAAAGCGTGTCATGGTTTGAGGTTCCCGGCGCTATTTCGTTAAGCGCGTAGAGCGTTTCTATTATGTTGTCCAGCTGGCGCTTCGGCATGCAAAGGCTGAGGTCGCCGGGCACGGCGTTGAGCGTCGGGCGGGTTGTCGAGGCTCTGAGGCGCTTCTCGTCGGTTCTTCTGCCGTTTATAAGATCTCCGAGACGCTGCACAAGCACGCTTCCGCCGCTTATGAGGTTTGCGAGATAGGCAACCTGCCTCGCATATTCGACCGGCGCCTTGAACGGCTGTGTAAAGTTTGTTGTCGAAAGCAGCGCGAAATTCGAGTTTTCGGTTTTTCTGGCCTCGTCGCGATACGCGTGCCCGTTGACCGTCATTACGCCGTTCGCGTTTTCCATCACGACATTTCCGCGCTCGTTGAAGCAGAACATTCTTGTGATGTCGCCGTAGCGTTTTGAACGGTACCAGATTTTAGGTTCATAGATTTTTTTGGAGAAATCCTCCCATACCATTGCGGGAAGCTCGACCCTAACGCCAACGTCAACCTGCTTGTTCTGGAGCGGAACGCTGTTTCTGAGGCACCATTTTGAGAAGAAATCGTTCCCCGCGCGTCCGACGGCAAAAATGACGGTATCAGCGGTAACCGATTTTTCGATCCCCTTCTTTATGTAAAAAACCTGATGGCTGTCTTTATTAACGTCGGTTACGCACGCTTCTGAAATAATCTCGCATTTCGGCTCCAATGACTGTATGAGCTTCCGCATCGTTTCGAAATTCGAATCGGTTCCGAGATGCTTTACCTGAGCCTGGTTCATATGGAGGTCATGCATTATGCAAAGCTTTTTGAGCTCGTTGTCCGGCTGAAAACGTTCTGTTGTAGCGCCGAACGAAACCAGAATTCCGTCCGCCTCTTCTATATACCGTATTACCGTTTCGGGGCTTAAAAATTCCGTAAGCCAGCCGCCGTATTCGGTTGAAATAACATATTTCCCGTCGGAAAACGCTCCGGCGCCGGCCATACCCTCCATTATGGAACAGGACGGGCAGGAAACGCAGACATCCGACTTTTTGGCTATAATGGGGCAGAAGCGTTTTGTAAGAGCAGGCCCTTTTTCGAGAATACACAGGGAAAGTCCTGGATTTTTCTCAAGAAGCCTGTAAGCGGACATAAGGCCGCCGATCCCGCCTCCGATAATTGCAACGTCATATTTTTTACTCATAATTCATCAATCCCGTAAACAGATTATGCAACCCTATGATTTTACAATAAAACATACTTTTTTACAAGCACCTATTTATGTTAAATGCACAAACCGCTGTCAAGCGGTATAGAATATATAAATTTTTCTTGACAGTTTTGATTTTGTATGTGTATCATGTAGTAAACATATGGCAAATGCAATGACGGAGAAAAGTAGAAGAATTTTAGGTTCGACAGGGAGCGGCCGCCGCGACTGAAAGCGGCTGCGGGATTTAAGTCTTTGAAGTTCCCTCCCGAGCAGACGGGCTGAAATTTCTGTAGGCCCGAACGGATTTCCGCCGTTACCGGAATAGAATATCGGACTCTTTGTCCCGTGTTCGAAAATGAGTGCGGCTTATAAAAGCCGAATTCGGGTGGTACCGCGGAAGCTTATAACCTTTCGTCCCTTAGTTGGACGAAAGGTTTTTTTGTTTTAACGCGAAATTATTTATGATAAACTGTTACGGAGGAAAAGAAATGGTTATCGTATTAAAAGAGCACGCCGAAAAGGAAAAGATCGAAAGCCTCTCCGAGTGGCTTTCCGGTCAGGGAGTGCGCGTTCATCCGATAGAAGGAACGGAGACCACCGTACTCGGGCTTGTCGGCGACACGTCGGCAATAGATATAGATACCGTTAAGCTTTACGACATCGTCGATAAAGTGATGAAGGTCAGCGAACCTTATAAACGTGCAAACCGTAAATTTCACCCCTGCGACACCGTTATAGAGCTCGGTCCGAACGTTAGAATAGGCGAAAACAAAATAATAGTTATGGCCGGGCCCTGTTCGGTTGAATCCCAGGAGCAGATAAACGCCGTCGCCGAGACCGTAAAAAAAAGCGGTGCAACGGTTTTAAGGGGCGGTG
>JAUZPW010000237.1 GCA_030705725.1 Bacillota bacterium | reverse complement strand
TGGCAGCAAGGAAGCTGGACATTTTCGAATAGGGAGGACTATAGGTTTGTCGGAATTGCTTTTGCAGAGAGCGCGGGAGCTTAACCTTAACGTCCGTTTTTACCGCGATGAGCCCATGAAAAACCATACCTCTTTTCAGATAGGCGGCCCGGCCGACCTGCTGGCAGTGCCGAACGACAGGGAATCGCTCCTGAAGCTGACGGAGCTTGCAAAGGACCTCGGCACAAGGGCCTTTTTTCTTGGAAACGGCTCGAACGTTCTGGTTTCGGACGAAGGCATTGAAGGGTTGGTAATAAAAACCGAAGAGGCGCTTAACGATATTTCAGTCAGCGGCGAATATGTTAAAGCGGGCTCCGGCGTAAGGCTCTCACGGCTTTCGGCTTTTTGCAGGGAGAATTCCCTTACGGGGCTCGAGTTCGCTCAGGGCATACCCGGCACTGTCGGGGGCGCGGTTTTTATGAACGCGGGAGCTTACGGCGGAGAAATGAGCTCAGTTTTGTATAAGTCCGAATACTATAAAGATAAAAGACTTTACACGATTGATAAAAAGGAACATGATTTCTCTTATAGGCACAGCTTTTTTTCAGACCGCCCCGACTGCCTGATCCTTTCGTCGGTATTTAAGCTCACACGTGGGGACGCAGACGAAATAAGCGCAAAAATGGCCGATTTTTCACGGAGAAGAAAGGATAAGCAGCCTCTTAATTATCCGAGCGCCGGAAGCGTATTCAAAAGGCCCGAGGGGTATTTTGCGGGCAAGCTGATAGAAGAGGCGGGCCTTCGCGGGTTTAATGTCAATGGAGCCCAGGTATCCGAAAAGCACGCGGGGTTTATTATAAACCGCGGAGGCGCTGCCTGTTCGGATGTTATTTCGCTTATTGATATTATAAAAAAAACGGTGTTTGAAAAGTTCTCAGTTGAATTAACGTGTGAGATTAGATTTATCGGGCGACCGATGAAAGGAAATGAAAAAGCAGTATGAGGTTCCTTATTATTTCCGGTATGTCCGGCGCCGGAAAGAGCCGCGCAATGAACGTATTTGAGGATCTGGGGTTTTATTGCGTGGATAATATGCCTGTCAGCCTTATCCCGAAATTCGCGGAGCTCTGCATCACGACAACGGACAAATATCAGAATGTCGCGATTGTAACCGACGTCCGCGGCGGAGGCGGCGAGGATTTCAGCCTTTTGTTCAGCGCGCTCGACGGGATTAAAAATACGGGCTTTATATACCGGGTACTGTTTCTCGACGCATCCACGGATATTTTAATAAACCGCTACAAAGAAACGAGAAGGAAGCATCCGCTCGACACGGTCGGAATAAAGGAAGCGCTTGAAAAAGAGCGTGAAATACTTGAAACGGTTAGAAACCGCGCCGACTATACGATAGACACAACGGCGCTGACGCCGCTTATGCTCCGAGAGCATCTTATCGAGCTCTTTTCAGGAACCGAAAGCAAGAATCTGATGGTGATAAGCATCATATCCTTTGGCTTTAAACACGGTATTCCTATAGAATCCGATCTGCTTTTTGACGTCCGTTTTCTGCCGAATCCGTATTACGAGGCAGCTCTGAAAGCAAAATCGGGCTTGGACAAGGATGTGCGGGACTATGTGTTTTCAAGCGGCAAAGCGGAAGAGTTCTTAAGGCTTACCCGGAAACTCATCGACTTTTTAATACCCCAGTATATAGACGAGGGAAAATCATCACTCGTAATATCGATAGGCTGCACCGGCGGGCAGCACCGTTCCGTTGCGATAGCTGAGGAGGTAGCCGCGTATCTCAAGAAACGCGGCCACCACGTAAACATAAACCACCGCGATTACCAGCATAATTAATGTCCGCTGAACAAATGCGGTTTTCGAATCGCATTTGCGAAAGGGCAGTTTTTGTTTTGTTCAGCGGACATTAATTAGACCGGAGGGGTTTTGTTGCCGTTACTTAAAGACGCGGAGGTTAACGAAGCCGATATAAACGAACGTAATCCGAGCATTGCCGTAATCGGCGGCGGAACGGGGCTTTCGACGCTTTTGCGCGGGCTTAAGCTATATTTTGAAAGAATTACCGCGGTTGTAACCGTTTCGGACGACGGCGGAAGCTCGGGAACGATACGAAAGTCAATGCATATGCTTCCTCCGGGCGACATCAGAAACTGCATTCTGGCGCTGGCGAATACCGAGCCGACAATGGCTGAACTGCTCAACTACCGTTTTACGGAGGGCGAATTAAAGGGGCATTCCTTCGGAAACCTGTTTTTAGCGGCCCTAAACGGCATTTCCGGCTCCTTCGACGAAGCCGTCGCCCGCATGAACGAGGTTCTGGCCGTTACGGGAAGCGTGATTCCGGTCACGACGAGCGACGTAAACATTGAGGCCAGGTTTGAAGACGGAAGCAGCGTTTTAGGGGAATCAAGAATATTATTTCATAAAAAGAAGCATGGATGCCGTATTTCGCGCGTCGGGCTCATACCTGAGAAACCTCCGGCGTTGCCGAAAGCGGTTTCGGCAATCGAAAAAGCGGACATTATAGTATTCGGGCCCGGGAGCCTTTATACAAGCGTTATTCCTAACCTTCTGGTAGAAGGTATTCCCGAGGCCGTAAAACGTTCCAAAGCCGTCAAAATCTACGTGCTTAACATAATGACGCAAGAGGGTGAAACCGAGGAGTACACGGCGTTCGACCACGTTAGCGAAATATTCGCCCATTCCTACAAAGGAATTTTTGATATATGCCTCTATAACACGGACACAATTCCGAAACGCTTTATAAACCGTTATAAATCCGAGGATGCTTACCCAGTTCTTTTGGATGAGGAGAGATTCGAGGGCTCCGGAGTAAAGCTTATAGGAACCGGCCTTTCGGCAGACGCGGGCGGTTTTATCCGCCACGATCCGAAAAAGCTGGCAGCCGCTATAGCGAATATTTACACGGGAGGGCTTTAGGCTTGTCATTTTCTTCAGATGTGAAAACCGAAGCCTGCAAAACAGGCATAACCCGATCCTGCTGCGCGACCGCCGAGGTGTACGGGCTTATGCTTTACGCAACCGCGTTTTCATGCCGCGAGATACGCATTACAACGTCAAATCCGGCGCTTATTAAAAGAATGCCGACGCTTTTAACTAAAGCGCTGAAGATTGAGATGCCTGCTTTTGCCACGTCTGCTAAAACGACCTTTCAGCTTACGGACAAATCGGCGCTCGGAAAGGTCTTTACAGCGTTTGGCTACGAATTCAAAGATACGGCGCTGCACCTAAACCGAGCTATAATCGACGACGAATGCTGCATAAGCTCTTTTTTGCGCGGCGTTTTTTTAAGCGGCGGGGCCGTTATGAACCCGGACAAAAAATACCATCTGGAGTTCTCTACAAACCATCTTACGCTGAACCGGGAAAT
>JAUZPW010000236.1 GCA_030705725.1 Bacillota bacterium | reverse complement strand
GATTCGGGTTCAGGTCTTGTATCGGCGTCGAGCGTAACCAGAAAACGGTATGTTTTAAGATTCTCTTCATCACCTTTCAGCACTAAAATACCCGAATTCTTTCCCTTTATCTTGGAAACAAGTTCGGAACTTGCGCCGCGCTTGCGCTCGTAGCCCATGTATATTCCGTCGGACCTGTTAAACGTCCTGCGCCGCACAAAAAGATATATATTTTTGCCCTGCGAAGAGATTCCTGCGACAGCCTTTCGCGCGGCATCCATGATTTTTTCATCCTGCTCTTCCTTCTCGTTTTTGCCGTCCTTAAGGTCGAGCAGCAGTCCGTATCCCGCGTTTTTTCCCGCGTCCGTATTTGACATGATATATTCGTTCAGCAGACCTGCAAGCTTTTTGCAGGAGGCCTCGTCCGTAATAAGGGCGGTAATGACGCAAAGGGTTTTCCCTTCCTCAGGGATGCCGCCTTCGAGCTCAAGCCTCGGAAGATGGGCCGGAGGAACGATCCTTATAACAAAAAAATCGGATATGCGCTTCGCAACTTCAAAAGCCGGGACCAGAAATAAAAAAAACGCCGGCGCGTTATTCGCAAAATAAGCAAAAAGCGCGGCAATAGCCAGGCAAAGCGCAAGTATCGACGCAATATAAAGCCTTCCCCTGAGCTTTTCTTTTTCTTTTCCCAGCGGTTTTTCAAGTATATAGTACCCTACATGCCGCTCTCTCCGGCTTTTTCCTTCTTTGGCAAGCCCGACGACAAGCTCGGCCGATTTTCTGCCGGATATTTTCGCTTTTCTCGCTAGCTTTGAAAGCCTGTACCTGTAGTAAGCACGGCTTTTTTCGCTCATATTCCTGTAATCCCCCGACGGATCCTCGGATAAAATCCGTTCCACCGGGTTTTGTTCTTTTATAAGCGTGTTGAAATCGTAATCAATAATAAAGCGGAGCGAAGAGAAAGCCCGCCTTAGAAGGTCGGAAAGCTGTTCGTGGGTTTTATGCGTTTCCCTTTTTCTGTTTATCAAAAGCGTGGAGGGCTCGGGCCCGCTTTCGCGCATTCTGTAAAGACGCATTTCGTCGTAAAAAAGGCTGTTTTTATCTTTGCCGGAAAAGCCCGTTAAAACGGAGTTTATTTCTTCGCAGACATCGGCTATAAGATGAATTATGCCCGCCTTAACAAAAGAAAGGAAAGCGGACAGCTCCTCTTCCGACAGCTCGCTTTCTTCACCGATGCCCTCCAGATAGACCGCGATCTTTTCTTCGCTGACGACATAACCCGTAGCCTGCAAAAAATCCTCGGCCAGAAACGAGACATAGACCACGCCCCTTTTTTGTTTAAGCGACGGCAGCTTGTAAGACCTTATAGCCTGCATAGCCTCGTCGCCCATGCTTTGGGCGATATAGTAATTGTCAGTCAGCCATTCCAGTTCCTGCGGGATCAGCGTTTCGCTTTCTATATAACCGACCGCTCTTTTATATGTTTTGCCGATCAGAAAAAGTGCTTTTCTTAACCTGCGGATGTCTTTGCCCGCCGAAGACGGCCCTCCCTTAGGATTCTCCCTTGCGAGACGGGAGGCGAACTGCTTTAACCTGTTGTCGGAAAGGTCCAGGTAGTCCGAAGCATGGTAATTCATGTTGATCACCCTATCGTCAATTCCTTTGTTAATAAAGGTATTTTCTCCCCATTCTCCGTGAACTATTCATTGCGCCTTGACAACGGACGGTTTTTAGGTTATCATATTTGTTGTAAAGTTTTCTGCCTTTACAATGTGGGGGTGCAATGATGAAATCCAAGCCGTTTGAAATGTGTCTTCTGTTCGATTTTTACGGCGAAATGCTCACCGAAAAGCAAAAGGAACTTTTTGACCTCTATTATAACGAAGATCTGTCGCTTACCGAGATTTCCGAGCATGCTGGAATTACGAGGCAGGGCGTCCGCGACGCGGTTTCGCGCGCGGAAACGACGCTGCGCGACATGGAATACCGGCTAAAGCTCGTGGCCAGATACGGTAAAATCCAGTCGAACATCTCGAAAATCAAGGAATCGGCGGAGCATATACGCATTGAAAACAATAATAAAACCCGTAATCTTACTATTGCCGAGGAATCGGATAAAATTCTTTCTCTCGCCAATCTTATGCTCGAATCCGAATAACTTTTTGAAAGGAATGGCTTTATTTGGCCTTTGAGGGTCTTACCGAAAAACTTACGGCCGCGTTTCAGAAGCTCAAAAGCCGCGGCAGGATTACGGAAGCCGACGTTAAGGAAGCAATGCGCGCAATTAAGCTCGCGCTGCTTGAGGCCGACGTCAATTTTAAGGTTGTCCGCGATTTTATAAAAACCGTTACCGACCGTGCCGTGGGCCAGAACGTTCTTGAAAGCCTGACCCCCGCGCAGCAGGTTATAAAAATAGTTCACGAAGAGCTGACTGCCTTGATGGGCAGCCAGAACATGAAGATAAAAATGGCGTCGTCTCCGCCCACCGTGGTTTTGCTGTGCGGGCTTCAGGGCGCCGGAAAAACTACGAACGGCGCTAAACTAGCGGCCTACTATAAAAACCGCGAAAATAAACGTCCTCTGCTAGTCGCCTGCGACGTCTACCGTCCGGCGGCGATCGAACAGCTTAAAGTCGTCGGCAAAAAATGCGAAGTGCCCGTTTTTTCGATTGACAACGAAAAGGATCCTGTTAAAATTGCAAAAGAAGCCGTTTCCCACGCCAAAGCGCACGGAAACGATATGGTTTTTCTCGATACCGCCGGCCGCCTTCATGTCGATCAGGATATGATGGAAGAAGTAAAACGCATTAAGGCCGCCGTAAAGCCCAACGAGGTTTTGTTTTTCGTTGACGCCATGACCGGCCAGGACGCGGTTAACGCGGCGCAGGCCTTCAACGAGGCGCTTGAGATAGACGGTATTTTTCTCACGAAGCTTGACGGCGACGCGCGCGGCGGCGCGGCGCTTTCGGTCAAGGCCGTTACCGGCAAGCCGGTCAAATTCTGCGGGATCGGCGAAAAGCTCGACCAGATCGAAACGTTCCATCCCGACCGCATGGCAAACCGCATTCTCGGAATGGGCGACGTGCTTTCATTCATTGAAAAAGCGCAGATGGAGTTTGACGAAAAGAAAGCGCTTGAGCTTGAAAAAAAGCTTAAGACCCAGCGCCTGACGCTGACGGACTTTTACGATCAGCTCGTGCAGATGAAAAAAATGGGCTCGCTTCAGGACATAATGGGCATGCTGCCCGGCGTAAACCAGAAAGCGCTGCAGGGGGCCACCGTCAATGAAAAGCAGCTTGCGCACGTAGAGGCGATAATTCTTTCGATGACTGTCGCCGAACGCGAAAATCCGTCCATAATCAATTACAGCCGCAAAAAAAGAATCTCTAAAGGCTGCGGGCTTTCGATAGAGGAAATAAACCGCCT
>JAUZPW010000235.1 GCA_030705725.1 Bacillota bacterium | reverse complement strand
GTTAAGTCGCTTCCTATCGACGACCGGTTCACGGTTTCCAACATGGCGATCGAGGCGGGTGCGAAAAATGGCATTTTCCCTGTTGACCGTATTACCTTTGAGTATATAAAAAACCGTGTAGCCAGAAACTATATCGTCTTTACAGCAGACAACGATGCACAGTATGATAAGCGTTTTGATATTTCACTCGATTCTCTGAGACCGATGGTCGCCTGCCCTCATCTGCCCGAAAACACGAAGCCGGTCGACGATGTCAAGGGCGTTAAAATTGATCAGGCTGTAATCGGCTCCTGCACGAACGGGCATATTAGCGATCTGAGGGCGGCGGCCGAGATATTAAAAGGACGGAAGGTCGACCCTTCGGTACGTACGATTATAATACCGGCTACGCAGGAAATCTATCTTCAGACGGTTCGCGAAGGCCTGGCGGAAATTTTTATTGAGGCGGGCGCCGTTATAAGCACGCCGACCTGCGGTCCGTGTCTCGGCGGGCATATGGGGATTCTGGCGAAAGGCGAGCGGGCCGTCTCCACGACGAACAGAAACTTCGTCGGACGCATGGGACATACCGAATCGGAAATTTATCTCGCGAGCCCGGCAGTCGCCGCTGCGTCCGCGGTCGCCGGAGCGCTGACAGCCCCGGATAAGCTGTAAAGGAGAGTTTTGTTATGAAACCCGAGGGAAAAGCAATCATCTTTCCGGATAATGTTGATACCGACGTTATTATTCCGGCGCGTTATTTAAACACCGCCGATGAAAAAGAGCTTGCGTCGCACTGCATGGAGGACATTGACCCCGGTTTTTTAAGCCGGGTCAAAGAAGGCGACATTATAGTCGCCGGGAGAAATTTCGGATGCGGTTCGTCGCGCGAGCATGCCCCGACGGCAATAAAGGCGTGCGGGATTTCCTGTGTAATAGCCAAAAGCTTCTCCAGGATTTTTTACCGTAATTCAATAAACATTGGCCTGCCGATTCTGGAATGCGAAGAGGCCGTAACGGGGATTTCAGAAGGCGATGCTATAAGAATCGACTTTTCAACCGGCGAAATAACTGATCTCACAAAAAACGAAAGCTATAAAGCGGCCGCTTTTCCGGGATTTATCCGCGAAATAATAGACGCGGGCGGCCTTCTGAAATCCGTTTCTTTTAAGCTGGGGAATAAAAATGAAATATAACATCGCGGTGATAAAAGGGGACGGCATAGGCCCCGAAATAATAGACGAGGCGGTCAGCGTGCTGCGTTCAGCCGCAATAAAATTCGGCCGTGATTTTGTCTTCCGTGAAGCTCCGGCCGGAGGGAACGCATACGATGCCTATGGCACGCCGATTCCGAAAGAATCCATGGATATCTGCAAAGCGTCGGACGCCGTTCTTCTCGGAGCCGTCGGCGGGCCGAAATGGAATAAGGCGCCTGTCGACAAACGCCCGGAAGCAGCGCTTTTCGCACTGCGTAAAGAACTTAACCTTTACGCCAATATAAGGCCTGCTGTTATTTATCCGTCGCTAAAAAAAGCGTGTCCGTTAAAAGACGAAATAATAGGCGATAAACTCGACCTTGTGATAATCCGTGAGCTTACGGGGGGAATCTATTTCGGCAAGCGGGGCCGCGTCGCGGCGGCCGCCGGTGAGGCAGCTTATGATACGATGTTTTACAGCAGATTTGAAATAGAACGGATTGGCCGTAAAGCATTTGAGCTTGCCATGCTGCGCGGGAAAAAGCTTTGCAGCGTTGATAAGGCAAACGTACTTGAGAGCTCGAGGCTATGGCGCGAAACCATGCACAGCTTAAGCCAGGAATTCCCGGAGGTTTTATATTCCGAGCTTTATGTTGATAACGCGGCTATGCAGCTTGTGAAAAATCCCAGGCAGTTTGATGTGATCGTCACCGAAAATATGTTCGGAGACATTTTATCTGACGAAGCTTCAATGATAACGGGCTCCATAGGCATGCTGCCATCCGCTTCAATGGGGGAAGGAAGCTTCGGGCTTTACGAGCCCATTCACGGATCGGCTCCCGACATAGCTGGAAAGGGCATCGCAAATCCGATAGCCGCAATCCTTTCCGGCGCTATGATGCTGCGATATTCATTCGGGCTTAAGGACGAAGCTGATTGCATTGAAAACGCCGTATCAAAAGCGCTTGACAGCGGGTTCAGAACGACGGATATCGCCGCGGAGGGCGAAAAAAGCCTTGGCACGCATGAAATGGCCGGCAAAATTATTGACAGAATCTGAGCATTGTGTATTTCGCATATAGACACAAAGATTACTTTATGATTAAATAAATCACCGGAGGAAAAGCTATGGAGAGAAAATTATCAGACGTTAAATACCTTACCTTACTGGGATTATTTGTTGCCATAGAGCTCGTATTGGGCCTGGTTCCAAATCTCGGCTACATACAGCTGCCTGTTCTCGCGCTTACCATCATTACGGCTCACGTGCCGGTCATTATAAGCGGCGTAATCCTGGGCCCGAAGGCGGGCGGAATTCTTGGCTTTTTCTTTGGACTTACCAGTATGATAAACGCTACCTACCGCCCGTCAAACCCGATAGAAGGAGCTGTTTTTTCGCCGTTTTTTACCGCCGGTCCGTTTACCGGCGGGGTAAGAAGCGTCATAATATGCTTTTTACCGCGCATCCTTGTCGGAGTGTTCGCCGGGCTTTTGTTTGCTGCGCTTAAAAAAGCGAGGGTCAAGGAACCGGTTTCGCTTATTTTGTCCGGAGTAGCAGGCTCGCTTACAAATACGATACTTGTTCTCGCAGGAATATATTTTATCTTCGGAAACGAGTATGCGGCGGGGTACGGCATGACGATGGGCGTGCTCCGTGCGGCGATATTTACCGTTATTTCTACAAACGGTCTTACGGAGGCGGTTTTAGCTGCTATAGTTACGCTTGTCCTTGGGAAGGCGCTTTTAAAAGTAACGAGCAGATATTAAAGAGGTGGGCGATTTGGGTTATTTAATCGGAATAGACATCGGCGGCAGCACGACTAAGATTGTCGGTCTGAAAGACGGCAGGGTCTCAGGGCAGCTAAAGGTAAAGGCCGGGGATCAGATTACCTCCGCGTACGGGGCGTTCGGCAAATTCCTAAGCGAAAACGGACTGGGGCTTAAGTCTGTTGACCAGATAATGTTTACCGGAGTAGGGGCCTCATTTATAGGAAACGGGATGTTCAACCTGCCGACCAAAAGGGTCGACGAGTTTCGCGCGATAGGCTACGGAGGAAAATATCTATCGGGGCTCGATAACTCGGTAATCGTTTCAATGGGAACAGGAACGGCGTTTGTTCATGTGAGCGGAAAGGTCGTTAAGCATCTGGGCGGCACGGGTATCGGCGGCGGCACCCTTTTGGGGCTCGCAAACAAGCTGTTCAATATCCGTGATTTTGATAATATTGTGGATCTTG
>JAUZPW010000234.1 GCA_030705725.1 Bacillota bacterium | reverse complement strand
ATGAGCGATATGTCCCCGCGGCTTGATAACCGCTCGTGAATCCGAAGCCCTGTAGTGCCCTCGCTGCCGTCAATGAATATTCTCTTTTTCATCTTTTTTTTCAAACGATCCAGCAAATTCCTCAATGCTCTCTATCTGGCTCGTAACCTCGTCTTCCGCAGGCCCGCCCGGCACATTGCGCCCATTTACACAGGTGCGCAGCGAAAGCGCCTCGTAAATATCGTCCCCGAAAGCCTCTGAAACCGCCCTGTAATCCTTCATCGTCAGCGTTTCAAGGGTTTCACCCGTCCGGACGCACGTATTCACAAGTCTCCCGACTATCGTATACGCGTCCCGGAAAGGCACACCTTTTTTCGTCAGGTAGTCTGCGCAGTCGGTTGCGTTTATAAATCCCCCGCTTGCCGCCATCCTCATTCGGTCCTTATTAACGGTCAGTGTTTCAAACATCGGGATGAATACGTTTAAGCACTGTTTCACGGTATCCACCGCGTCGAAAACCGCTTCCTTATCCTCCTGCATATCCTTGTTGTATGCAAGAGGCAGCGATTTCATTATAGTAAGAAGCGTGATAAGCGAGCCGTATACCCTGCCGGTTTTTCCCCTTGTAAGCTCGGCGACGTCCGGATTCTTTTTTTGCGGCATAATGGATGATCCTGTCGAAAATGCGTCGTCAAGCTCAAGGAATTTGAATTCCCAGGAGCACCAAAGTATTATCTCCTCGGAAAAACGTGAAAGGTGCATCATAATAATTGAGAGAGCCGACGCAAGCTCTATGGCAAAATCGCGGTCAGACACGCCGTCTACGCTGTTAGCCGTTATACGTTTGAATCCCAGGGCGTTTCTGACCATATCGCGGTCAATAGGATAGGTTGTCGCCGAAAGCGCGCCCGACCCGAGCGGGAGCTCATCCATGCGGTCATAGCAGTCGCAAAGCCGCCCTATATCGCGCCTGAACATCTCGGCGTATGCCATAAGATAATGCGCGTAGGTAGTGGGCTGCGCCCTCTGCATGTGAGTGTATCCCGGCATAACGGTCTTTAAGTGCTGCCTTGCCTTTTTGCAGAGCGCCTTCTCGAGGCTCAAAAGAATCCCGGTTACCGATATGATTTCCTTTTTAATGTACATCCTGAAATCCAGCGCGACCTGATCGTTCCGGCTGCGCGCCGTGTGGAGTCTTTTGCCCGTATCGCCTATACGTTCCGTCAGTAGACGCTCCACATTCATGTGTATATCTTCGTTTTCTGCTGAAAACTCCACCTTGCCGTCCTTGATGTCCTGCAATATGCGCTCAAGGCCCTCAATAATCTTCACTGCCTCAGCCTTCTCGATTATGCCCGTCTCGCCGAGCATAAATGCGTGCGCGATCGATCCATTTATATCCTCCTCATACAGCCTGAAGTCAAACTGAATCGAGGAATTAAAATCGTTAACGACAGAATCGGTTTCTTTCTGAAAGCGTCCGCCCCATAGCTTCACGGTATCACAAGCCTTTCTTTATTCCATGTCCGGGAGCTTTTTGCCTGATTTTTTGAGCTCTTCGTTTAACATGGCCCTGACGGTGCTCGGAAGGCCGAATAAGTTAATAAAGCCAGCCGAGTCTTTCTGATTGTAAATCCCCCCCGGGCCGAAGGTCGCGAGCGATTCCGAATACAGTGAATATGGCGATTTGGTACCGGCCGGAATGATGTTCCCCTTGTACAGTTTGAGCTTTACATCGCCCGTAACGGTTTCCTGCGTTGACGAAACAAACGCCGAAAGCGCTTTTCTGAGTGGTGTGAACCACTGCCCGAAATAAACGAGCTCCGCGAATCTTAAAGAGACAACCTGCTTGTAGTGGCTTGTTTCGCGGTCGAGGGTAAGGTCCTCAAGCAGCTTATGCGCCGTGTAAAGGATCGTTCCGCCCGGCGTCTCGTAAACTCCCCGGCATTTCATGCCGACAAGCCTGTTTTCGACGAGATCGACAAGTCCTATCCCGTTGTCCCCGCCCAACTTGTTAAGCTTTTTAAGAAGGCTGACTGAGTCCGTTTCTTCGCCGTCTATAGCCGTCGGTTTACCCTTTTCAAAATGGATGGTGACGTAGGTCGGTTTGTCCGGCGCTTTTTCCGGCGACACTGAAAGCTCAAGAATCTTATCGTAATTCGGCTCGTTCGCCGGGTCTTCAAGCTCAAGCCCTTCGTGCGACAGATGCCAGATATTCATGTCCTTGGAGTAATTCGTTTCGCGGCTGATTTTCAGCGGCACGTTATGAGCCTCGGCATATTCGATTTCGTCTTCGCGCCCTTTAAGCTCCCACTCGCGCCACGGCGCGATTATTTTCATTTTCGGAGCGTACGCCTTAATCGCAAGCTCAAAGCGGACCTGATCGTTTCCCTTTCCAGTGCAGCCGTGAACGATTGCATCGGCGCCCTCCTTTAACGCGATTTCCACCATTCTTTTCGCAATAATGGGGCGAGCGAACGAAGTGCCCAGAAGATACGTCCCCTCATAAACGGCACCCGCCTGCATTGTCGGAAAAATATATTCTTCAACGAATTCCTTTTTCAAATCCTCTATATAGCATTTTGATGCTCCGGTTTTTAACGCTTTTTCACAAAGTCCTTCGAGCTCGCTGTCCTGCCCGACATCGCCCGACACCGCGATGACCTCGCAACCGTAATTTTCTTTAAGCCACGGAATAATGACAGAAGTGTCGAGTCCGCCAGAGTAAGCCAGAACGGCTTTCTTAATTTTGTTTTCCATAATAATTCTCCTTTGCGTATCTCATTTTTTATAATTATAAACCATGATGTAAATTTATGCAACAGTTAACTTGCCCTATTTTTAATTTCGTAGCTGTCGGTTTATGTGTATATTGCATCAATATGATATAATGAATTTATACGAAAGGGAGTGAAGCATTGCAGGAGTTCTTTCTTAGAAGCTGTAAGCGTGAGCTCGCGGGCTATTTCTGGGATACCCCGTCCCCTAAGGGCGCCGTCTGCCTTCTTCACGGCATCGGCGATCATTGTATGCGCTTTACGCACAATGCAAAGGAATTTAACCTACGCGGTTTTTCGGTATTCGCGTTCGATATGCAGGGACATGGCAAATCCCCAGGCCCCGTCGGCTACATCGGCAAGCGTTATGAAGTGCTTTCAGACATCGACGCACTTGTCGCTGTAGCGTCTGCTCATTGCCCGGATTCACCGCTGTTTTTGTTCGGCCATTCCATGGGCGGGAATCTGGCGCTTTATTACAGGCTCGTCAAGGACAACCCAAGGGTCGCGGCCTACCTCGCGAACGCTCCCTGGATTATCCTCGGCGATTCTAAGTCGACCGCACGGCTCGCGGCGCTTTATCTAGCAAAGCGCACCTTCCCAAAATACACTAAGCTTGCGTCCGTAGACCCTCAGGATTTCGCCGTTGACCCGTCGGT
>JAUZPW010000233.1 GCA_030705725.1 Bacillota bacterium | reverse complement strand
GTCTTCTTCTGGTTTTGTTTTCCCTGCTTTTGATTAGGTTTTTCACTGTTTTTCAAAAATATTGACCCCCGGAAAATTTGGGAAAATAGTAAAACATGAGGCGGCAAGCAAAGGAAATCTTGCGTCTTAGGTCCGGTTGGTTTTCCCACGACACTGCCATCCGTCGCCGGCCTGGCGGTTTCCCATTAAAGCATCGTATAAGCAGTTACCAAACTTATGACCGGATTGCCACTTAGTCCGCACTGCAATCCTTTGCCTGCCCATAAAAGACAGCCTAGGCGTTTTCCGCAACAGGCAGTCCGACTCTTAGCCTCTTTTGCACGCATGGTTTCAAAGAGCGATCACGCTTTTCCCCATGGCCATGGAGATATCGTGTTGTTCCCTTATTCGCCATACACACTCAAGGCAGGCTACTCTGCACACAGCAAAATTCACCGCATTGCAGGTTTACTCCCGAATCGTAAGCCAGCCGTCAATCGCTTGATGTATAGGCAGCCCACAATTTCGGGTCTCCACGGCAGGAGGGTCGCATTCGCATGCCATTGCGGTACGCCCTCGAGCCTTAACCCCCAGCATCCACCCACAACTGGGCGTAATGAGCAAACACAAGGGACTTCATCGATATGCCCTTCAACGGATTTTTAGGCCCGTCCTGGGAGTCGGAAGCTCTGACTAGGATACTGCGCCTCATCGGTTTAACTCGAAAATGAAGCATAAAAACAATCAGATAGGGCGGGATCTGTTCCCGCCTTACACCTATAATCTAACACAAAGAGCGGCTGATTTCAAGTAAGACGCCTTATGTAAATGTTTCTTCACATAGAGAGGCCCACAGAAATGCCCAATATAGCGCCCGCGAACACTTCCACAGGCGTATGTCCCAAAAGCTCCTTGAGCTCGCGTTCAAATATCTCAGGCTTTAATTCTTTCCAGTGATACATCATATAATTCAGTATTTTGGCCTGTTCCCCCGCGGCGCGCCTGACGCCGGACGCGTCGTACATGACCACAAGTCCGAGGCATAAGGCTATTGCAAACTGCGGGGAATAAAAGCCGCATACCTTCAATATCGACCCGGTCAGGCCCATAACGAAAGCGGAATGCGAGCTCGGCATTCCACCGGCGCCGACAAAGCGTTCCAAAGTGAATTCTTTATCGGAAGCATAGCTGATAATTACTTTAAGGACCTGCGCCACAAGCCAGGCAATGACAGCGGCATCCAGAGGCCGGTTGCCCGTCAGGTTTATATGGCCGCCCATCTGATAATTCTCCCTTTCTGCGGAAAAAGCATTTACTTGCCGCGCCCCGCCATTGCCTCGGCAAGCGCGCATAGAAATTCGCTGTCGGGAAGATCAATGACCGCCGCCACAGCTTTTTTTGTAAGTTCGTCCACGAGACGGGCGCATTCCTGTCCGCCCAATAAAGACATGTATGTCGGGATGTTCCGGCTTTTGTCGCTTCCAACAGGCTTGCCGATCTCCCGTTCACAGCCCGTAACGTCGAGCATATCGTCCTTTATCTGAAACGCAAGGCCGAGCGCCGCGGCATATTTTGAAGCCGCTTCGAGATAAGCTTTCGGAGCTTCGGCAAGAATGCATCCCGCTTTGCAGGCGGCCGATATTAAAGCGCCGGTCTTAAGCGAATCCATATGAGTGATTTCCGAAAGCTCGGGGCTTCCGTTTTCAAAGCTCAGATCGATCACCTGACCGCCGATCATTCCGAAAACGCCCGACGCACAGGCGATCTCGAACGCGGCCCTCATTAAAAGCCCGCACGGCAATTCGCTTTTTTCGGGGTCAAGCATGATCTCAAAGGCAAAATTGAGAAGCCCGTCGCCCGAAAGCACCGCCATGCCCTCGCCGAAAACCTTGTGGTTTGTCTGCATGCCGCGCCTTAAATCGTCGTTGTCCATACACGGCAGGTCGTCATGAATCAGCGAATAAGTGTGAATCATTTCAAGCGCGCAGGCAAACGGCAGCGCCGCCTCCGTATTTCCGCCCGAGATTCTGCAAAACTCAAGCAAAAGCGCGGGTCTTAAGCGCTTGCCTCCGGCCAGAAGGCTGTAGCGCATAGATTTGAGTATTTCGTTCTGTTTGCATCCGGTTTCCGGCAGATACATATCGAGCGCGTTATTGATAATCTCCGAATATTCGCCGAGCTTTTTATTAAAATCCATTATTTTTTCAGCCATTTCCTGAATTTTATATGTCTTCGCAGGTATCGTACGGTTTTTCGGTCATTCCCGTTTCATCCCCGAGGGACAATATCGTTACCTTCTGCTCCATGCGCGTCAGTGTAACGGAGCATTCTTTCATAAGCTTAACCGCTTCCTCATAAAGCGCCAGCGAGGTTTCAAGCGGCGCGTCTCCCTTTTCAAGAAGTCCGACAATTTCCTCGATGCGCTTCATGGAGCTTTCAAAAGTTCTTTTTTCAGCCATTTTTAAGTCTCGCTCCTTTCCTCCACCCTGCATAAAGCGCTTCCGCTGCAAAACCTTACACGAAGCGTTTCTCCGGGAGTGACATCCCCCGAGGCTCTGATAACCCGGCCTTTTTCGTCATAAGCTATCGAAAAGCCGCGCGACATGACCTTAAGCGGGCTCATCGCGTCGAGCATGGAGGAGTTTTTTATAAACCGTTCCTTTTGCCTTGACATTATGCGGTACGCAGCGCTGTTAAGCCTCTCGGAAAGGAAATCGAGCGTAAGGCGGCGTTCCTGCAAAAAGCCCTGCGGCGTTTTAAGGACGCGCTTGCTTTTAAGCTCCGAAAGCCTCATATTATAAAAACGCAGCCTGTTTTTTAAGGCTGTCCCGCTTCTCAGCCCGCTGTCGGAAAGCTTCCTTAAAAGCTCTGTTTTTTCGGGTACCGCAATCTCCGCGGCGTTTGACGGCGTCGCCGCCCGCACATCCGCCGTAAAATCGGCGATGGTAACGTCCGGCTCGTGCCCGACGGCGGATATTACCGGAATGCTGCATTCATATATGGCCCTTGCCACTCTTTCGTCGTTAAAAGCCCAAAGGTCCTCGATCGAACCGCCCCCGCGCCCCGCAATTATGACGTCGCAAAGCTTTTTGCGGCTCAGAAACCGCAGCATAGCGGCTATTTCCGGCGACGCCTCCTCGCCCTGAACGCGTACCGGGCAAATAAGCACGTCGGCTATCGGATACCTCTGTTTCAGTATTCTGAGCATATCTCTGACAGCGGCGCCCGTCGGTGACGTCACAAGCGCGATCTTTTTCGGATAACGCGGCAGAGGTTTTTTCAGCTGAGGATCAAAAAGACCTTCGAGACGGAGCTTTTCCTTAAGCTGCTCAAAAGCCGTAAACAACGCGCCGATCCCGTCCGGCTGCATATCCTCGATATAAAGCTGGTACTGCCCGTTTTTCGGAAAAACCCCTATGCGGCCGAAGGCGATAACCTTCAT
>JAUZPW010000232.1 GCA_030705725.1 Bacillota bacterium | reverse complement strand
GGATTGTTTTTTGCATGGTTCAGGCCATTCCTTTCGCAAATAGATTATCGTAATAGTTGATTATAGCATTTTACTGCCGGAAATTAAAGCATAAAAACTCAAGCTTTTCCTTTTTGTTGGTTATATTTCGATCTTTAACTCAAATTCCCCGTCATTCTCAAGCCTGAACGCCTTCGCATCGTTTTGCGCGGCTTGTTTTTCAGCGTTTTCTCTTATTATTCTTTTAGCCTCGATGCGGTAAACGGCCTTATTGCGTTTTAGAACCGCACCGTACCCCTCAAGCTGTTTTGGCAGAGACGGGTTTAATGTCAGAGTATTATCCCCGATTGTAATACCCAGCATGTTTTCAAGCACTACCCGCAAAAACCAGCCGGAAGCGCCCGTATAATAGCTCCAGCCTCCGCGCCCGATGTGCTGCGGGTTATAATAAACGTCCCCCGCGATAACGAACGGCTCGGCCTTATAGACTTCCTGGGGGTGGTTTTCCGGCAGTATGGCTTTTACTATTTCGTAGCCGTCGTCCGGCATGCTCGTCAGGAAGCAGCTCATCGCAAGCCAAACGGCTCCGTGGGTATACTGTCCTCCGTTTTCCCTTACGCCCGGCAGATAACCTTTTATATAACCCGGATTTTTGACGGAGTTCTCAAACGGCGGCTTGAAAAGCAGAATTATCTTGTTCTCCCGGTCGAAAAGCTCCCGCAGAGCGCTTCTGACCGCCTCCCCGCATTTTTTTACATCGCACGGAACAAGCGATGAAAAGCTCTGCGAAATGGAATCGATTTTACACTCCATGCTGGAATATGCACCGACCGGTTCCCCGTCGTCGTAGTATGCCCTTAAAAAATGGTCGCTATCCCACGCGGCTTCCGCGGCAGCCGCATATTCTTCGGCCTTCTTGCGGTAACGCGACGCCCGGTCTTTTTCGCCCAGCTTATCGCATAGAGCAGCCGTTTTTGTAAGCACCAGCGATAAAAACCACGCTAGCCAGACGCTTTCTCCCTGGCCCAGAACGCCTATAAGGTTCATGCCGTCGTTCCAGTCGCAGGTGCCGATAAGAGGCAGGTTATGCGCGCCGTTTCCGCGTTTTAACGCGAGATCAACGGCTCTGTATGCGTGGCTCAGGACCGATTCCTTCGTATCCGAAATATGCGGCGTTTCATAGCGCTCGTTTGTATACTCGTCAAGCGGAGCCGACTCGATATACGGAATCTCGAAATTGAGTATCGACGTGTCGCTCGTCTTTTCGATATACTCGCAAAGCGCATAAGGCAGCCAAAGCAGATCGTCGCTGCATTTTGTGCGCACGCCCTTGTGCCCTTCGTGCTTCGGCGTTTTAGCGTAATGCCACCAGTGCTGTACGTCGCCCTCAAGGAACTGGTGCGCGCACGAACGCAGTATATGCTGTTTCGCAATATCGGGGCAGTAATATAAAAGCGCCGTTACGTCCTGCAATTGGTCTCGGAACCCGAAAGCGCCGCCGTTTTGATAAAAGGATGTCCGCGCGAAAACACGGCAGTCAAGCGTCTGATAAACAGCCCAGTTATTTATATAACGGTCGAGAGCCGTATCCTTCGTATCGATCTGCACTTTTCCCGAAAGCGCTTTCCACTTACCGGTTACCGTTTCGAGTTCTTTCATGGCCTCCTCGTATTTTGTGAGCTTCCTGACGGTTTTCAGCGCGTTCAGGCTTCCGAAGGCCGCGTGAACGATCACCGCGGTATATTTATCCCCGCGTTTTTCAAACGCCGTCCTTAACGCGAGGCATGGAAAAAGTCCCGCCCCCGTCTGCATATCGAATTCCCCGCTCTTATAGGCGGGGTAGCTTCCTGTATACGAAATTTTCGACGAGCCCATAGCCGCGAAGAAATAAGGGGAATATTCGGTGTTGTAGCGGTTCTGCGCGTAAACGGCCTCGTTTTGTTCGTCAAAGCCCGTAACAATATGGCTGACCGACGGCATATTCTGCCCCATTATAAGAGTGGTGCCCGAAGAAAGCTCGATTAAGCTTCCGTCGCCGCCCTGGGCTTCGGCGATAATGATCCTGCAGGGCAGCTTGTCGGCGATAAACACCGTGGTTTTGAGCTTAATGCCCTGTCCCACGATTTTTTCATATTGCGCATATCCGGGCGAATAGGTAACGGTGCAATTGTCGTTAAGAGATGCGAAAACGGAATACTTTTTGTTTTTATTATGCAAAAGAACCTGCTCCGGGCCTGAAACCGCAAGCGGATCGTTAACCCAGCAGTTTATTTTGTTTTCTCTTGAGTTCTGAAACCACATGTGTCCCGCGCCGCAGTCCGTAGCTATATAGCCGAACGCCCGGTTGGCGAGTACATGGCTCTGAATAAGAGCCGGCAGGCTTTTGCGGCATTCGAGTATAAACGAGCCGTCGTCGGAGAATCTTTTTGCCACGCTTCCCTCGGCGCCCTTCATCGGCTCCATGCGGAATAAGCTTCCCGGCGGCACCTGCTTTTTCGGCACTTCCTTGTCGGTATCGATAACGATCGAAGCGCATGAATAAAGCAGATTTTTTTCTTCCTCCGAAAGCCTCAAAACTTCGATAAAATGAATGCCGCCGCGAACACCGATCAAGCTTTCGCCGCCGGATAATTTAAGCAGCTCAAGAAGCTCCGACCTTACGGGGCGCTGATAGTCCCCGCCGTCAAACGTAAAAAGCACCAGGTCGAACTGTGCGCCGTTCAAAAAGCAAAAAATATGCTTTTTCATCCATGCGCCGGCTTTTTTTGCTTCTTCCTCGCTCGAAACGTTTATCACGGCGATCGGCAGCTCCCCGGATATTCCGAACTTCCAGAGATCCCGCTGCCCCATAAAGCTGTTCAGCACCGCGTTCGCATCGAACGAAGTTTTTGAAAACAGAATGGCGCTGTATAAATCGAGAGTATCCGAAACGTCTTTTTTGCTTAGCGACAGCGCCCTCGAGCAGCTTTCCTGCCTCGAGGCGAAATCCTGCGACTTTTTGAGCAGCGAGCGTTCGAGCCTCGAAAGCGTCTCCTGAAGATTGCTGCCCGGCGCCATCCCGAAATTAACGGTTTTCATTTCGTTAGGGGCGATGTTCAGCTTGACCCGTGCGAGCACGCATGGGTCCAAAACGGCTCCCTCGGTTTTTTTCGCTTCATTTCCGGCGGTTTCCATGATGCGTCTGACCCCGCCGCGCCCCATAGCCTGCTCCTTTGAGGTGTCGTACGTAACCGGGGTGTCGCAGCAGAATACGATGCCCTTTTCCTCCCCGCCGTGCCTCGGCCTGCGTCTGATTATAACGGCGTTGCCCAAAATCTCGGTTTTAAGGAAAAGCTTTGAAAAAGACTGATGCGCAGCATAATCCTGCTGTGTTTCCACCTGAGGTTCAAAATATACTAAAAGCTCGAAGTTTTTTCTCTTTCCGGACGTGTTCTTTATTTCAACCTGCCTCACTTCGGCGTCCATGCTTTCCATG
>JAUZPW010000231.1 GCA_030705725.1 Bacillota bacterium | reverse complement strand
AGAACTGCTCGAATACCACGGGCTGCTGCAGAAAAAGTGCGACGCGAAGAATAATAAATATTGCGATATCCTGATTTTTAAGGCCGGATACAGGTTCAGCGATATTGATAAAATTTTTCTGGAGAAGCTCCTCCATATAAGGGACGAGTTATTATTAACTGAAAAGTAAAAAAACGAGCATACTATAAAGGAGCGAACCGGAATTAACGGGCGCTCCTTTGTGATATATCAGTAATGATATATCGATAAATATATACTGATATTCTTTTTATATATTTTACAATCTATGCGCGTATTGTTAAAATATTAACAGAAAGTGAAAGCAAAATTCTACTGATACGGAGGAATGCAGAATGTCAAGATTTACTTTGCCGAGAGACTTATATTACGGAAAAGGCTCTTTGGAGATCTTAAAAACCCTCAAAGGGAAAAAGGCGATTGTCGTTGTCGGCGGCGGCTCCATGAAACGTTTCGGATTTCTGGACAAAACGGTTTCCTATCTGAAGGAAGCGGGCATGGAGGTTAAGCTTTTTGAAAACGTCGAGCCGGATCCTTCCGTCGAGACGGTAATGCGCGGTGCCGAGGCAATGCGCGATTTCGGGCCGGACTGGATAGTCTCCATCGGAGGCGGCTCCCCTATCGACGCGGCTAAGGCCATGTGGGCATTTTACGAATACCCTGAAACAACTTTTGAACAGCTTATTACGCCTTTCAGCTTTCCGGAGCTGAGGCAGAAGGCAAGGTTTGTCGCGATACCGTCGACATCCGGAACCGCCACGGAGGTAACCGCGTTTTCGGTAATTACGGATTATAAAAAAGGAATAAAATATCCGCTTGCCGACTACAACATCACGCCCGACATCGCGGTGCTCGACCCGGAAATAGCGGAAACAATGCCTCCCAAGCTTACGGCTCATACCGGAATGGATGCCCTTACGCACGCTGTCGAGGCCTACGTGTCCACGCTAAACTCCCCATTTACAGACCCTCTGGCGCTTAAGGCAATCGATATGGTGTTTAAGTATCTGCCGGATTCATATAACGGCGACAAAGGCGCGAGAGAGCAGATGCATTACGGGCAGTGCCTTGCCGGAATGGCTTTTACAAACGCGCTGCTGGGAATTGTGCACTCGATGGCTCACAAAACCGGAGCGGCTTTCTCCACAGGGCATATCCCGCATGGCTGCGCGAATGCCATTTACCTGCCCTATGTAATAAAATATAACGCAAAAAACGCCGAAGCCCGTTATGCGGATATCGCAAGGTTTGTCGGTCTAGAGGGCGCAAGCGACGCGGAGCTGGTTAAAAAACTCTGCGGCAGGATAGACGAATACAATCAGAAGCTTGGCATTCCGAAAACGCTTAAGGAATTCGGGATAAATGAAACGGAATTCAAAGAGAAGGTTTCTAAAATTGCGGAACTGGCGTTTTCGGACGCCTGCACCGGTTCAAACCCCAGAGCGGTAATGCCGGCGGATATGGAAAAACTCCTTAACTGCGTCTATTACGGAACCGAAGTTAACTTCTAAAAACAGGCGGGGTTATAAGCTAAAAGCTTAAAAACCCGCCTTTGTTTTTTCCCGCCGGACAGACGGCGTCTTTTTAATTTAGGCCGTTAATCCTCGGTCATACGGTATCCTACGCCGACTTCCGTTACGATATATTTTGGTTCGCCGGGATTCGCTTCCAGCTTTCTCCTTATGTTTGCCATGTTGACACGGAGCGCCTGTATCTCGCTCGAATATGTTTCCCCCGTGAAAGGCCCCCAAATTTCCTTTATGATAAAATCATGGGTAAGTACTTTGCCGATATATCGTGAAAGAAGAACGATTATTTTGTATTCAATGGGCGTCAGGTGGATTTCTTCCCCCGCAAGCAGCACCAAACGTTTCTCATAATCAATTTCGAGCTCTCCGGTCGTGATTTTTCCGGTTCCCGTACTCTTTGAATCTATGATTCCCCTGCTGTGGCGGAGTTCGGTTCTTATCCGCGCGAGAAGCTCCGCCGTGCCGAACGGCTTGGTGATATAATCATCCGCTCCGAGATCAAGCGCTTCCACTTTTTCGCGCTCATGCCCGCGCGCCGAAACAACGATGACCGGAAGCCCCGTCCATTGCCTGATTGTTTTAAGGACTTCCAGTCCGTCCATATCCGGCAGCCCCAAATCAAGCAATATAAGATCGGGGCAGTGCGATGCCGCCATTGAGATGGCATCCCTGCCCTTTGAAGCTTTAATAAAATTAAGCCCATTTGCGGAAAGCACCGTGGATATATAGCTGCTGATTACATTCTCGTCTTCCACAATCAGAATAAGCGGGTTATTCTCCATTATTATCCACCGTCTTCAGCGGCAGCGCAAAGCGGAAAACCGCGCCGCCGTCTTTTTTATTTGACGCCTCCATTTTGCCCTGATGCGCCTCTATAATCGACATACATATAGATAATCCGATACCCATTCCTCTGGATGAATCCGAGCTTCTTTTCCTGTTCGGCGCATAGCTTTCAAACACATACGGGATATCCTGTTCGGCGATTCCTTCCCCGTTATCGGTAACCTCAAACACCGCTTTATCGCCGCGCCTGCAAACAGCGACCTCTATTTTGGAGTCTTCTTTCGAATGTTTAACGGCGTTTTCCAGAAGATTAATTATTACCTGTTCTATCAGGGTCCCATCCATGGGGACCATAAGAAGCTCATCCGGCACTCTAACCGTTATCTTCCTGTCGGGGAACCTTTTGCGAATGCGGCTTACGGCCTCTGCAACGATTTCTTCCGCCGCCTCGGGTACTTTTGACACGCTTGCCGCGCCTTCGCTTATGCGTGTGACGGAAAGTATATTTTCAACCATTCGGATGAGCCACTGGGAATCGTCTCTGATATTGGTTAAGAAATTGTCGCGGGTCTCTTTGTCGAGCGAATCTCCGCTATCGAGAATCGCCGATACCGCGCCTGAAATACAAGTCAGCGGGGTTCTAAGATCGTGCGAAATCGACCGGAGCAGATTGCTCCTCATCTTTTCTTTTTCAGACGCTATCAGTATCTGCCGCTGTTCATCGGAAAGGAACTGCCGTTCAAGAGCCATTGCAACCTGAGATACGATCATTTGCAGAAACAGACGGCTGCTCTGGTCAAGCTTTCCTTTCGCGCAAGACAGGCCGATCACCCCAAGAACCTTGCCCTGGGAGATGACGGGAATATAAAACGCGCCCGCGCCCATAAGGGTATCGGTGCCGGTCCCGGCATTCTTCTGGTTAATGAATACCCAATGGGCTACCGCGCGCTCGTCTTCGGCGAGGAGAAAGGAAGCGTCCTGTTCTTCAGACGATTGCATCATTGTGCCGCTCGAACTGTTTTCGGGATCCTTTGTATATAAAATTGCGGAACGCCCGAATATTTTTGTAATATATTCGTTCGTGAGCGCCGTTATGTTTTCAAGCCCTCTGGTGGCCAAAAGCTTTTT
>JAUZPW010000230.1 GCA_030705725.1 Bacillota bacterium | reverse complement strand
TATTCCGTCCATCGGAAGGGATACGAGGTTTCCGGGCAGAACAAGGGAAAGGCGGCCCGACGACGCGAGACCGGGGACGTGGGTGAGTGCTTCGTTTACTATATCGTCCACTACTTCGGTATCTTTATGGATTTTGAGCTTTCCCTCGCTTATGCGCGTCATATTGAGTATATTCTCGACCAATCTTACAAGCCAGAGGGCTTCTTCGTTTATATCGTGCAAAAGCTTTTTTACGGATTCCGGATCGAGGCTTTCATAGCTGTCGCATAAAAGTCCGCTCGCGCCGACTATTCCGGTAAGCGGGGTGCGCAGGTCGTGCGAAATGGCGCGGAGCAGGCTGCTTTTGACACGCTCGTGTTCCATGGCGATGCGGGTTTTTTCCTGATCGCGCCGGACAAGCTCACGGTCAAGCGCCAGAGCCATCTGCGATACCACGACCCTCGCAATACGGCCCTCGGTGGGCGGGAGCGCGGGTTTTTCGGTAAATATCTTTACCGTGCCGAGGTCTTTTCCCACAGAGCGGAGCGGCTGCATAAGACAGGGCGAGTTTTCGGACTGCGTCTGATCGGGAAAAAACTGCTTTTCGCCGTCTGTTAACGAAACGGAGCAGCCGCAGCCGGTGTACCTGTATATATGAGAGAGCCCGAGAATAACCACGTTTTCCTCGCCGGACACGTTTATGAAGCTTTCCGTAACCTCGGACATGAATTTAGCGGCGCGTTCATTCCGGCGCGCAAGTTCGGCCTGCTTTTGGAGCTTCGTGGCAAGTCTGCTTGTAATCATGGCGAAGATCATGAACAAAGCGAGCAGGATTATGTCTCCGGGTTTTTCGATCATAAAGGAATATATGGGGTTCGAATAAAAGTAACTGAAAATAACAGCGCTTAAAAGGGCCGCCAGTATACTATACCGGTAGCCCTTTGTTAAAATCGTCGTCTCAAATACGCCGACCAGAAAAATCATCAGAACGATTTCCCTGCCTATGCCGAACCGGTTAAGATAAAGCGTCAGCAGCGTGGCTGACGCCGTTATCAGCGCGGTGTACAGGAAGTATTTTAATTGTCCAAGCCGCTTTATCATAGCCGTCAAATATGCTTTGTGAAGTTGATGGCGTCTTCCTTTTTACCAAATACTATAAGGTGTTCGCTCTTTTTGAACATATGATCCGCTTTAGGCAGCGGAATGATGTTTTCGCCTTCTTTTGTCGCAAGGATGCTTATCTGGTACTTCGTGCGCACGCCGATCTGCTCAATCGTTTTTCCGATCCACGATTCCACCGGCGTTATTTCAAAAACGGAATATTCCGGCGTGAGCTCTATATAATCGAATACGTTTTTCGCGCTGTAACGGACCGCTAATTTTTCGGCCATTTGCTTTTCAGGGTAGATTACCTCGTCGGCTCCGCTGCGGAGCAGGAATTTAGCGTGTATGTCACGGCTGGCCCTGGCAATTACGTGCGGCGCGCCAAGCTCCTTTAAGAGCAGGGTGATTTCAAGCGAGGACTGAAAATCGCTCCCGATCGCCATTACGCATATATCAAAATTATTAACGCCTATTGAACGCAGCACGCTCTCTTTTCTGCAGTCGCCAATCTGCGCGCTCGCTACCTTGGGCAGAATTTCTTCGATTTTATCCTCCGAACGGTCGATTACCATGACGTCGTTGCCCAGAGAAGCAAATTTTGACGCGATGTGCTGGCCGAAACGGCCCATTCCGATTACAAGAACTGTTTTCATGCTTTAAGCTCCATTCCGCCGCTTTGCGCCGGCAAGTTATTAACCTATCAGTATTTTATCGGTCGGGTATAGAACCGGAGGATATTCCGGAGTTTTGACAAGCGCCGCAGCCATTGAAAGGATGCCGACCCTGCCGAAATACATAAGGCAGGCAATCAATATGCGCGAGAACGTGCACAGATGGGGAGTGATCCCCGTCGTCAGGCCGACGGTGCCTATCGCGGAAAAAATTTCAAAGAAGATCTGCTCCATCGTAAAGCCCTGGGCGATCCCCATCGCAACCGCCGAAACAAACGCCACACCCAAATAAATAAAAAACACGGAGCATGCGCGTTTCAACACATCGTCTTCAAAACGCCTGCGAAACGCAAAGGTCGTGCTTCTGTTTTTGATTACGGCGACCATGGATATTACGATAACCGCGAACGTGGACGTCTTTATGCCGCCGGCGGTTGATCCCGGAGAGCCGCCTATAAACATGAGGGCCATTACTATAAGCAGAGATGGGCTTTTAAGCGCGCCCGTGTCGACGGTGTTAAAGCCCGCGGTTCTCGCCGTTACGGACTGGAAAAATGACGCCAACAGGCCGATGGGAGTGCTCATGCCCTTTAACACCCCGTTTTGTTCAATAAAAAATATTGCTATAGCGGGTATGACAATAAGGCATGCGGTTGTGGTAAGTACGATTTTTGTATGCAGATGGTAGCTTTTTACCCGAAGCTTATTTTCACGGATGTCGTCCCATACATAAAAGCCAATGCCTCCGATTACAATCAGCGACATTATGACTATGTTCACAAGATAATCTTCATGGAAGGTGGTTAACGAGGTAAATTTGCCGTATTTGCCCATTATGTCGAAGCCGGCGTTGCAAAAAGCCGAAACGGAGTGGAAAACGCCGTTATATATACCCCTGACAAGTCCCATTTTCGGGATAAACCGCAGGGACAGAAGAAACGCTCCGATCCCCTCAAAAATAAAAGTACCGACGAGTATATGCTTTGTGAAGCGCACTATGCCTCCGAGCTGAGTGGTGTTCGCGGCTTCTTTCATCAGCTCGCGTTCGCGGAGGCCGATCTTTCTGTGAAGCATCATGGAAAACAGCGTGGCGAGGCTCATAAACCCGAGACCGCCTATCTGGATGAGCGTGATTATAACTATCTGCCCGAAAAGAGACCAGTGTGTATAGGTGTCGTAAACGACAAGGCCCGTTACGCAGGTGGCCGAGGAGGCGGTAAAAATTGAGTCCACAATCGGAGTGAAAGAGCCGTCTCTTGACGAAACAGGGAGACTCAGTATAAGCCCGCCGGTAATTATAATCAGAAAAAATCCGAGCGCGATCATCTGGATATATGTAAGGGGAAGCCGGCGCATAGACTTGACACCTTTCCATTTAAATGTTAAACAAAAGTATTCTAACATGCGGCACATTAAAATTGTGTTAAATTTTATATCATTGACCGGATGGGTCAACTTGTACTTGCCCCATTATTTCGCCGATACTGCCGTTTATAAGAAGCGTGGCGCGGCCGTCCCTGGGCGTGGGTGCCCGGTTTATGACGACGAGGTGTTGCCCGCGGAAATAGTCTATAAGTCCCGCTGCCGGGTAAACGGCGAGGGAGGTGCCGCCGATAATGAGGGCGTCCGCGTGCTCTATGTAATAAACGGCCGAACTCAGCGTATCGCCGCTTAAGCCCTCCTCATAAAGCACCACGTCGGGCTTTACTA
>JAUZPW010000023.1 GCA_030705725.1 Bacillota bacterium | reverse complement strand
GCGGTGATTAAAGCCGTCGACGAATATCAGGATCTCCTGCGTCTGTCGGTCGCGACCGCGGGAAACGACCACCGTCTCGGAGCTAACGAAGCGCCCCCGGCGATCATTTCGATGTTTATTGGCGACGACCTCTCCGCGGTTCTGGAGTCCATAGTAAACGACAGCCCGTACAACCAAAAGGATAAGACCGTAATCAAGGTCGGCGTCAATATGCTTCCGCATTTCTTCAAGGATACGACGGACCGCAACCGCACTTCCCCGTTCGCCTTTACCGGCAACAAATTTGAGTTCCGTATGCCCGGCTCCTCGCTTTCAATCGCGGGCCCGAATTTCGTGCTTAACACGATCGTCGCTGAAGCACTGTCCCAGTTTGCCGATGCTCTCGAAAAGGCTCCCGATTTTACGTCAGCGCTTGACGAACTGATCAAAAGTACCATATCGGAACATAAGAGAATTATCTTCAACGGCAATAACTACTCGGAAGACTGGGTAAAAGAAGCCGAAAAGCGCGGACTGCTGAACCTCAAAACCACTGTGGACGCGATGCCGTACTTTATTTCCGAAAAGAACATTTCCCTGTTTAAAAAGCACGGTATTCTGACCGAATCCGAAATCCGTTCCAGATATGAGATCATGCTGGACGGCTACTGCAAAACCCTCAACATCGAAGCGCTTACGATGCTTGAAATGATAAAACGGAATATTATTCCGTCTGCCTGCGCTTATATCGGGGATCTGTCTGAAACGGCAATCAGAAAGAAAGAAGTTCTGCCCGACGTGTCCTGCGCGGTTGAAAAAAGCCTTATTGAGAAGCTTTCTTCCCTGACTGAAATCCTGTATAAAAAGACTGAAAAACTCGAACTTGATCTTTTGGGTACAAAGGATTTTGACGACATAGCCAAGCAATCGGCATACTATAAGGAAGTTGTGCTTCTTTCGATGCAGGAGCTCCGCGCCGTAGCCGACGAACTGGAGCCGCTTGTCGGTGAAAAATACTGGCCGTTTCCGACTTACAGCGAGCTTCTCTTTAATATTTAACACATATAAAAGAACGGGGTTGTCGCGTTGAAGACAACCCCGTTTTTTTAGTTCTTGATTTCAAACCTTTTGCCTTCCCAGTTTCTGAATACCGCTTTATCCTCTCCGATGTAAGACAGGTAATTCGGCAGAATAGGCGTTTTCCCGAGGCCCTTCGGCCCGTTTACTATATATGTGGGAATTGCCAGCCCCGAGGTTCTTCCCCTCAAGGATTCCATTATTTCCAGTCCCGTCTGAAGCTTGACCCAGAAGTGCGAAGTGCCCGTGACGGTTTTCGGGTGGAAAATGTAATACGGTCTTACTCTTATACGCAAAAGGCTTTGATTCAGTTTTCTCACCGTCAGCCCGTCGTTATTTACCCCGTTTAAGAGCACCATCTGGTTTCCGAGCGGAATTCCTGCATCCGCAAGCATTTCGCATGCCTTCTTTGATTCAGGCGTGATCTCCCTCGGGCTGTTAAAATGTGTGTTGACATAAACGGGATGATACTTTTTAAGAATCTGCACCAGATTTTTTGTAATCCTTTGGGGCAAAGTAACGGGTGTTCTGGTTCCGAACCGCACTATTTCGACATGGTTTATTCCGGTAAGCTCTTTAAGCAGCCACTCGATCGTCTCGTCGTCAAGCAGAAAGGCGTCGCCGCCGGTTATCAAGATATCGCGTACTTCCTTGTTTGCCCTGACGTATTCAACCGCTTCCATAAGCTTTTCCCTCGGAGCGTGCGTATCCCTTTCGCCGATAAGGCGCCTTCTCTGACAAAACCTGCAATACATTCCGCATAAATTCGTTACCTTGATTATGAGCCTGTCCGGGTATCTTCTTGTAATCAGCTCGTGAGGCGCGCATCCTGCTTCGTCCATAGGATCGGGTTCGCCCTTTCCGTCAAGCTCCAGAACGCTCGGCACGGCCTGCTTCTTAATTGGCGATTCTTTGTCTTCAGGATCAATGAGCGACATATAATATGGAGATACGGCGAATCTGAATTTTTTGCCGACCTCGCTTATTTCGCGGGTTTCTTCCTCGCTAAGCCCCAAAACGTCTCCTATGTCGCGGGCATCCGTAAACCTGTTTTTAAGCTGCCACCTGTAATTTTCCCAGTCGCGCTCGGTCCCGTTGAGCTTTTCCAGTATTATCCGTTTCTGGAAAGCGATTTTTTCCCAGTCCTCAATGCCTGTCAGGATGCTGTCCTTTCTGTTTTCATAGTCCTCGATAGTCTGCCTAAGCAGTTCAAAACGATCTTCAGTCATTTTGCACCTCCCTTTCTGATATTAAAAAAGCGGTCTCCACTCTGAAAAAAGTGAGAACCGCTTTTAAGGTATAAATAAATAAGCCTTCCTTAAACGCTTCCGAGGTTAGCTGACGGATTCGGGCCGAAGGATAAAAAGCCCTACCGGGAAATATCCCGGATTCACCCCAAAATTTGGTTCCCCCGTATCCTGCATTAATGAAGCCAGCAGGAATTCAGCACTTTTTTTATTAAGTTTTGGTCTTTAGCTATATTAAACTATATCATATCGGTTATTTTATGTCAAAAAAAAGAATTTATTACCACAATACATCGGAAGGAATATCAGAAATACCAATATTCCTTAATAAAATCGTCCTGTACCGTACAGTGCTCGGGGGAGACGTCAAGTATCTTTTCAAACATAAAGCGAATATGCTTCCATAAATCAAACGAGCCGTTTTTAATGCACCACGCGAACATTATCGCGTTGCTGGACTGGTTAAGCAGAATCAGCAGAACTTCAGTTTCCTTCCGGCTCAGAATTTCGCCCGAAGCTTTCCCCTTATCAATAATGCTGAGTTGGGCCTTTCTCAGATGTTCGCGTTCTTCAGACATTTCAAATGTACCGACGTTATCGTTAATATTTTTTACAAGTAGCTGTTTTAATATCGAGACTCCCTGGCAGGCAATGTGATTCATTATATTTTTTCTTAAAAGCCAAAGCTGCTCGACGTGCGAGTCGCAGGAAAAAATCTCCATCATGTCTGTTTTGTTCATATGACACGGGAATCTATAAAATTTTTTAAGGAGCTCGTCCTTTGATTTAAAATAGTAATAGAACGTATGCTTATTAATCCCGCTGGCTTTGCAGATTTCGGTCAGAGTTACGCTGCCAAAGCCCTTTTCATGTATAAGCTTTATCGCTTCATTTCTTATACGGTCTTTTGTCGCGTTTTCGTGGCCCATCCCCATCTCACCTACCATATACCATATATTATCAGCAAAAATTATTTATGTCAATGCATTGACATAAATATGGTACCGTAGTATCATGTGTTTAGTCTGCCGCTGAAAGGGGCCCTTTTAAAGAATGACAAGGCTTATAAAATATGCAGAGCCTTATGTTTATATTTTGCTTTTGGCGATAATTCTGCTGTTTTTCCAGGCGACCTGCGATCTGTCTCTGCCGGATTATATGTCGGATATGGTGAATAACGGCATAGCAAGCGGCGATTCCTCGTACATAATAAAAACCGGTTTTTTAATGCTGGGGGTTTCGGTGCTAAGCACCGTTTTTTCCGTTTCGGTGGGATTTATAGCGGCGAGAGTCGCCGCCGGAATGAGCAGAACGATAAGGCACGATCTGTTTTGTAAGGTTGAAACCTTTTCGAATGCAGAATTTGACAAATTTTCAACCTCCTCGCTGATAACGAGAACCACAAACGATATTACGCAGATACAGATGCTTGTCGTAATGCTGATCCGCATCGTTTTTTACGCGCCTATATTGGGCGTCGGCGGCATTATGCATGCACTTGCCAATAGCAAATCCATGACCTGGATCATTTTTGTCGCGGTCGTTACTTTGCTTATAATAATCTTCGTTTTATTTTCGCTCGCGCTGCCGCGGTTTAAGTCCATTCAGAACCTTATAGACCGCATGAATACGGTTGTCCGCGAAAACCTTGAGGGCATGCCGGTTATCCGCGCCTTCAACACACAGAAATTCGAGGAAAACCGGTTTGACAAGGCGAACCGAGACCTGACCGATACGACCCTATACGTAAACCGTCTTATGGCGGTTATGATGCCCTCAATGATGCTCATAATGAACCTTGTCACGGTGCTCATAATCTGGGTAGGTTCAAATCAGGTTTCCGCCTTCAAGATGGACGTCGGTGAAATGATGGCCTATATGCAGTATGTAATGCAGATCATAATGGCGTTTTTGATGATGTCGGTTACGTTTATAATGGTGCCGCGCGCATCCGTTTCTGCAGGGCGAATCGCCGACGTGCTCAGGAGCGAACCCTCCGTCAAGGACGCTCCGGATGCTGCTAATATTGAGAGCTGCAGCGGTTTAATCGAATTTCATGACGTAAGCTTCCGTTATCCCGGCGCTTCCGAGGATGTGCTGCATAATATAAGCTTTACCGCCCTGCCCGGTCAGACTACCGCGTTTATAGGGGCGACGGGAAGCGGCAAATCCACGCTTATGAATCTTATACCGCGTTTTTATGACGCCACGGGCGGACATATCCTGCTCGACGGCGTAAACATTAAAAGCGTCAGTCTGCACGACCTGAGAAAAAATATCGGTTACGTGCCCCAGAAAGCCGTGCTTTTTTCGGGAACTATCGGCTCAAACCTCAGCTACGGAGATAAAGACGCGGAAGAGGCGGCGCTTATGAGTGCGGCCGATATAGCTCAGGCCACCGAAATAATCAATGAAAAGCCCGAAAAGTTCGGAGCGCCCATCGCACAGGGCGGCACGAACGTGTCAGGGGGGCAGAAACAAAGGCTCTCGATTGCCCGCGCGCTGGTTAAAAAACCGCAGATTTTCATATTTGACGATTCTTTCTCCGCGCTTGATTTCAAGACGGATGCGACCCTGCGCGCCGCCCTTAAAAAAGAAACCGGAAACAGTACCGTTTTGATTGTAGCGCAAAGGATCAGCACTGTTATGTCTGCGGATCAGATCATCGTTCTCGACCACGGCAGAATAGTTGGTAAGGGAATGCACGCCGACCTGATGAAAAGCTGCGGCGTATACCGTGAAATAGCGCTGTCTCAGTTAAGTCTGGAGGAACTCGCATGAGTGAAGAATCCAAAAGACCGTCTCAGCACAGAGGCGGTATGGCGGGCGGCCGCATGGGCGGTCATATGGGCGGCGGGATGGGAGCCGTTGAAAAGGCCAAGGATTTTAAGGGCACGATAAAAAGGCTCTTAAATTATATATCCGATTTTAAGCTTTCAATTGTAATAGTAATGTGTTTCGCCGCGGCCTCCTCCGTTTTCTCAATAATCGGCCCCAAGATACTGGGTAAGGCGACCACCAAGCTTTTCGAGGGCTTAATGGCCTACGCTTTGGGCACGGGGCTTTTAACCGACTTCGATTATATAGCAAAGTGCATAGTGCTGCTTGTCTTCCTTTATATAATCTCCGCGGTTTTCTCCTATGCGCAGGGCTATATAATGTCCGGCGTCTCGATGAAAATCACATTCCGGCTCCGCAGGGATATTTCTGAGAAGATGAACCGGCTGCCGTTCCAGTATTTTGATTCCCGCACGCACGGCGAGGTTCTTTCCCGCGTAACGAACGATGTCGATACGATAAGCCAGACGCTTAACCAGAGCCTTACGCAGCTGATTACTTCCGTTTCCACAGTAATCGGCGTTCTCATAATGATGCTTACAATAAGCATAAGGATGACCATCGTTACTTTTCTCATACTTCCGCTTTCCTTCTCGCTCCTGATGTTTATCATAAAAAAATCCCAGAAGCATTTCAAGGATCAGCAGAAATTTCTCGGCCAGATTAACGGCCACATTGAAGAAAATTACTCCGGGCATAACGTAGTGCAGGTTTTTAACGGCGAACAGGACGCCGTCGACGAATTCACGAAAATAAACGACGATCTGTACCGTTCCGCCTGGAAATCCCAGTTTTTATCCGGTCTTATGATGCCGGTAATGACTTTTGTCGGAAATATAGGCTATGTCGCCGTCTGCATCCTTGGCGGCTATCTTGCGGTTCACAGGGCTATAACGATCGGCGATATACAGGCTTTTATCCAGTATGTCCGTTCGTTTATGCAGCCTATCGCGCAGATTGCAAACGTCGCGAACACTCTCCAGTCGACCGCGGCTGCTGCCGAGCGTGTTTTTGAATTCTTAAACGCCGATGAGGAAATACCCGAAGCGGAAAATCCGGCGATGCCCGAAAAAGTAAACGGCGAAGTCAGCTTCCGGGACGTGGTGTTCGGCTACAGCGCCGATAAAACAATTATCCATGATTTTTCCTCTGAAATAAAAGCCGGCCAAAGGATTGCTATCGTCGGGCATACCGGCGCCGGAAAAACCACGATTATAAAGCTTTTGATGCGTTTTTACGACGTAACGTCAGGCTCGATCGTCATTGACGGGCACGACATCAGAGATTACAGGAGAAAAGACCTCCGCTCGATGTTCGGAATGGTGCTTCAGGACGCCTGGCTTTACCACGACACAATAATGGAGAATATCCGTTACGGAAGCTTCGGCGCGACCGACGAGGAAGTTATTGAAGCTTCTAAAGCAGCCCACTGCGACGAATTTATACACGCTTTGCCCGGCGGCTATAACATGGTCATAAATGAGGATGCCGGAAATATCTCACAGGGTCAGAAGCAGCTTCTGACAATAGCGCGGACCATCCTCTCCGACCCAAAAATACTAATTCTGGACGAGGCAACAAGCTCGGTCGACACCCGCACCGAAATACTCATTCAAAAGGCGATGGAAGGCCTTATGAGGGACCGGACCAGCTTTGTCATAGCCCACCGCCTGTCAACTATACGAGACGCCGATCTTATACTTATGATGAAGGACGGCAACATCGTCGAGCAGGGAAAGCACGAGGAGCTTTTGAAAAAAGGAGGCTATTACGCTGAACTCTATCTGAGCCAGTTTGAAAATAAAACCGAAACAGCATAAGGCTAAGGAGCTGATACTATGAAAAACCCTTTGATGAACCTGAAACCCGCTCAAAGAAAACTTATTTACACCCTGTTTGCGGCGGTTGTAATTATCGGCGGCGCCGTCGGGATCTATTTTATATCCCTTTCGGCGAGCACATTCAACACGGATAACGCAAAAGTAACTGCAAAAATGTATACCATAACTGCGGCATCCCCCGGGAAGCTGCTCGAATGGGATGTCAGAAACGGCGATTATGTTGAAAGCGGTGAAGTTCTCGGCCGGCAGGAGGTACTTCCCTATCTCACCTCTCCGGTAGACGGCACCGTTGTCAAATGCGACGCGCAGGCGGGGCAGACGGTCGCCCCCGGCGCCCAGCTGGCGGTAATAGCGGATACGAACAACATGTACATAGGCGTCAATATAGAAGAAACGAAAATAATGAAAATCGCCGTTGGGCAAGATGTCGACGTCAGAATAGACGCGTATAAGGGTAAGGTTTTTCACGGAAAAGTAACCGAGATCGAGAGCACTACCCAGACATACTTTTCCGGCGTTTCCGGCTTTTCGACCAGCGGCACATATAACAAGGTCACCCAGCTTATTCCCGTAAAAGTCAAGATAGATAACAGGGATAACCTTCCTATGGCTTTTGGGATGAACGCAAGCGTTACTATCCATTATTGAGAAAAGGGGGTTTCCCGCAATGAAAAAAAAGATTATAATCGGCGTATCGGCCATTATCATTTTGGTCGCGGTGATTGTTTCAATGTTGATGCGTCCGTCCGGCGCCGTATATATAACGACGGTCAAGGTAAAACCAGGCAGTCTTGCAAGCGATGTAGACTACAGCGGCCAGATTTCAGCCGGATTAAGCATGCCGGTTATCTCGGATACCGGCGGAAGGGTGCTCTCGGTAAATGTAAAGCCGGGCCAGGCCGTTAAAAAGGACGATATTCTTTTTACCGTGGACAATGCGGACATTTTGCTGCAGTATAACCAGGCCGAGGCTAATTATAAATCCGCGGAAGCAAATTTTGAAAAGGTATCCGGCGGCGCCGTAAAGCAATCTGAAATGCAGCTTAAGCAGGCGCTCCTGCGTGCAGAAAATGAACTCAGGGATGCGGAATCTGCTTATGAGCTCACAAAGGAACAGTATAACAACAATACTTCGGTCGCGGCGGCTCAGTCGGCCTACAATATGGCTAAAACGGATTACGAACGCATTAAGCTTCTCGTTTCGCTCAATGAAGAAAGCAAATATTCGCTTGACAACGCGAAAAGCAAGATGGATTCTGCTGCGGCGCAGCTTGAAATAGCGAAAGCCTCTGCCAAAACCGCGTTAAACAGCGCCGACACCAGGCTTAAAAACGCCAGTCTTGCTTTGAAAAATGCTCAGGATGATTTAAGGCTGACTACCGGCACGATAAACCCCGAAAATGTAAAGAGCGCCGAATCTCAGATGAACTCGGCCAAAGCGGCGGTCGACATCATTAAAAGAAAGCTTGACAACACGTCGGTTAAAGCTCCCGGCCCGGGATATGTCGCCGTCAGCAATGTTAAAACGGGAGATATAATTCCCCCGCAGACGCCCGTGATGGAGATCGTCGGCGGCAATAATATGGAGATGGCTCTTCACGTTACGGAAAAAGGCGCAGCCGATGTGCATATCGGAATGAAAGCCGAGGTAACGCTCCTCGGAACAGGCCGGACAACAGAAGGTAAGGTTTATGAAATAGCCGACGCCACAGATGAAAAAACGGGGCTTGTCGATGTTAAGATAGCGATCGGGGAAACCGGAAGCGGACTTAAATCCGGAATGCTGGCAAGCGCGAAGCTTATCCCGGACAATGTAAACCGAAAGCTCTACATTCCCGTAAAATCTGTCTTATCCATAAACTCCGACCCGTATGTTTACATAGTCGAAAATAATAAGCTAAAAAAAGTGCCCGTTAAACTTGGCGAAAAAAGGTACGCTTACATTGAAGTAACAGACGGCTTAACTCCCGAAGCCCAGGTGGTTCTCGAGGGCAACACCGCAATAAACGAGAGCAGCGCGTTCCATGTGGTTAAGACCATTGTCTAGAAAAGGGTGTTTACAATGAAAAAAGGGGTCTCTCTTGCCGCATCTCTAATTATCTGCGTGTCCATACTGGCGCCCTGCGCAAAAGCGGCCGATTCCGGCAAAACCGTCGTATCTCTTGACACGATCGAAAAAATCATGGTCAGCAGCAGCGAGGACCTTAAGAAGCTGAACGCCGATCTGAAAGACGCCGAAAGCGATTATTCCGACTTTTATAAAATAGTCGAAAGTCTCAAAAAGGCAAACGCAGAAAGCCCCAGCGCGACCCTGACGTCGTCTTATAACGCCAATAAGGCTAACCGCGACAATTATTATATCGTTTACCTGAACCAAAAAATGCAATACGACAAAAACGTGCAGCAGCTCGTGTTAAAGGCAAAGCAGCTTTACTTCGCCTATAACACTGATCTCACGCAGGAGCAGTGTAAGCTAAAACAGCTTGAATATGAAAAACAGGAGTTTGCGGCGGCTGACGCGAAGCTGAAAGCCGGATACCTTTCGCAAAATGAATTTGACTCAATAAGCCTTGAGCTTGCTACATATTCGGATTCGTATGCATCCCAGCAGCAGAAAACAAAAAGCGACCTCCAGTCGCTTATCACCGGGCTTGGCCTTAAAACTGAGGATACCGGCGTTGAGGTCGCCGCTCCCGCAATAGATGAAGCAGCGTTTTCGACAATACCGTCGATCAGCTTTTCAGACGACAATACCGCGATGCTTGCAAACAACGTTTCGGTAAAGGCTCTCGAAGCCGCGCTCGAGGTAAGAAAAGAGGCGACGATAAAGGACTACAGTAAAATGGATACGCTGACGGTATCTATTGAGCAGGCCAAAAATAATGCCGTTTTGAGCTTTCAGCAGCAATATAACGCCCTTTCGGACGCATATAACGCCTATAAGACCGCTTTGAGCGCATACAAGGTAAAAAATACGGCATATGAAAACGCTAAGCTAAAATATCAGTACGGATATATATCAATACTGCAGCTGAACGGTTTGGAGCTTTCTAAAATTCAGTCCGATATTGCTCTTTCTTCCCAGCGGGAGAATCTCTATCTTGCTTTTCTTAGGTATAATCAGATGAAGAGCGGCTCCTAAGGGTTAAAAAGATAATAAAAAAGATGTTTAGGGTTTAACCCTAAACATCTTTTTTTAAGCTAAAGTATTTAACCTCTGTCCCAGTAAACCTGAATAGCGTTTTCGCAAAGAATTTTGCGTTTCGACTGTTCAGACAGGTCCTCCACCAGATGCTTTGCGTGGCTTACAAGCTGCCTGTATGTTGCAATTCCAAGCAGCCACGGTATATCCGAGCCCCACATCAGTTTTTTGGGCCCTATCATCTCGAGCGCCTCAATAAAATACTTCTTCGTGCTCGGAAACGGATATTCCTCTTCATTCTGAACATGGTAAGGCATCGCCGAAACATCGAACCAGACGTTTGGCAGAAGCCCGAGCATAATCTGCTTTTCCCAGGCAATTTTGAGCTCGTGTTCTTCCCTCAGACGATAAGACGGCTGGCCGACATGGCAAAGCACAATCCTCAGACCCGGATGCTTTTTTGCGATCTTTCCTATCTGCTCCGTCTGGTAAGACCTGTCTCCGGGTTCGCCCAAGTCGAAAGAAACCGTTTTGTTTTCAAGCTCCAGCCTGTCCCAGAGCCATTGCATATCTTCAGAATTAAGGTCGGCGTCCGGGTAAACTCCGCATAAGCCGCCCGCCTGCGAAAATTCGATTTTAACGTTCTGCCAGGGGCCGTTCGCTATATTCTTTTCGTAATACTCCTTCGCGTCGGAACGCCACGGGTCAAAAAACGCAGCTCCGATAAACTTATCGGGGTATAACCTGCATGTTTCGAGTACATATTCGCTCCAGTCACCGTAGCATGGGCATTGAAGCAGCACGGCGCGGTCCACGCCCGCCCATTCCATATTGCTAAGAAGCATTTCACGCGTATGCTTTGTCAGTTCACAGAGCGGTGGCAAAGCATGAATAGGGATTCCGTCGCCCTGGTCGACCATTCCGTATGACGCGCTGCGTATTTTTCCCTTAGGACCGTAACCTTCGATTCTGGGGAAAATATGGACATGTGCATCAACTATCATGAGCGACCCTCCTTTTTACCTTTATCTTTGCACTCTGCCGGATCCGTCTCCGCCGGCGAGGTTTTGTACTTCGTCTACAGTGACCATGTTGAAGTCGCCTTCTATCGAGTGTTTAAGGCAGGATGCCGCGACCGCGAAATTGATTATGTTCTGCGGCTCCATACCCTTGCGCATCGAGTAAATGAGGCCGGCTCCAAAGCTGTCTCCGCCGCCGACGCGGTCTACGATATGAACCGGATATTCCTTTGAGAAGTACGCTGCGCCGTCTTTATAAAGCATGCCGCTCCAAAGATTGTCGCTGGCCGAGAGCGATTTGCGAAGCGTAATCGCAACAGCCTGGAACTTAAACTTCTCGGTTAGCTCCTGAGCCACTCCAATATAAGCCTGCGTATCAAGCTTTCCGCTTGTAACGTCGGAATGCTTCGCGCTGATTCCGAACACGTCCGATGCGTCTTCTTCGTTGGCAATGCAAACGTCGACAAAAGGAGCGAGCTTCGACATGGTTTCGCGGGCCTGATTCTTTGTCCACAGTTTTTTTCTGTAATTTAAGTCGCAGGATATTTTAATGTTTTTTTCCTTTGCTTTTTTGCAGGCAGCCAGACAGATTTCAGGCAGATTGCCGCCCAAAGCCGGAGTAATACCGGTAAAGTGGAACCAGTCGGCTCCTTTGAAAATTTCATCCCAGTCGAAATCGTTAATATCCGCCTGAGCGATAGACGATGCCGCTCTGTCGTAAATTACCTTGCTCGGGCGCTGCGAAGCGCCTTTTTCGCAGAAATAAATGCCGACCCTGTTTCCGCCGCGGATAATTTTCGCGGTTTCAACGCCGTATTTGCGCAGGGAATTGACAGCGGCCTGTCCAATGTCGTTTTTCGGAAGCTTTGTTACAAAATAAGCTTCCTCGCCGAACTCAGCCAGGGAAACGGCGACGTTTGCCTCTCCTCCGCCGAAGGTGGCTTCAAGCCTGTCCGCCTGCGTAAAACGCAGATATCCTTCAGGTGCCAGACGAAGCATAATTTCTCCAAATGTTACAACGCTCATGTTTTTCCTCCTACTGCAATTTATATTATTTTAATTTTCCGCAGTAATCGCTCATGCGCCGGACCGCTTCGATTATATTCTCCTCCGAGTTCGAGAAAGCCATCCTCAGATACCCTTCGCCGGCGTCTCCGAAAGCCGATCCGGGTGTCGCCACAACTCCCGTCTGCTGCAGAAGCCCTGTCGCAAAGTCCATGGATGACATGCCGAACGATGAAATATTCGGGAATACGTAAAAGCTTCCGCACGGGCGCATGCAGGTAACGCCGGGTATCTTATTTAGCCCGTCGACAATAATATCGCGGCG
>JAUZPW010000229.1 GCA_030705725.1 Bacillota bacterium | reverse complement strand
GGCATCCGATTTGTATATGTCAACGGGATAAAACGAAAAACCCCTTTTGTAAAACTCATGGCAGACCTCAAGCGTCAGAAGCATATCCTTTTCAAGGGCGGTCGGGGTCGGCTTTGCGCTGAGCTCTTTATATTTTGCGCAGACAAACTCATCCCCACGCGTCATAACAAGCGAGTCAAACGCGCCGGCGCGGATAGTGAAATATGCGCTGTAAAACGCCATCGGGCGGTAAACCTTGAACCAGGCGATTCGAAACGCCATCATTACGTATGCCGCCGCGTGGGCTTTCGGGAACATATATTTGATTTTTTCGCATGATTCGATATACCAGTCGGGCACATTGTTTTTCTTAAGCTGCTCCTTGTACGATTCCCAGTCCTTGCACTTGCCCGCGGCTACCTTTCCTTTTCTGACGTCCTCCATTATCTTGAAAGATAGCTTCGGTTCAACGCCCCTTTTTATAAGATAGCTCATAATGTCGTCGCGCACGCAAATAACATCTTTTAGGGTCGCAGTTTTGTTTTTAATAAGCTGCTGGGCGTTTCCCAGCCATACGTCGGTACCGTGAGAAAGTCCTGCTATCCTTACAAGCTCGTCAAACGATGTCGGCTTTGTTTCAAGCAGCATTTCGCGTACGAACTTAGTTCCGAACTCCGGTATCGCCACCGTCCCTATAGGCCCAAGTATATCGTCCGGTTCGATGTCAAGCGCGCGTATGTCGGAATATATTTTCATAACCCTCGGCTCATCCAGCGGGATAAGCCGTGCGTTTTCACCGGTCAGGTCCTCGAGCGCGCGTATCATGGTAGGGTCGTCATGCCCGAGCAGATCAAGCTTCAACAGGTTGTCGTGAATGGAATGGTAATCGAAGTGGGTCGTAATAATATCGGTGTTCGGGTCATCCGCCGGATGCTGGATGGGGCAAAATTCGTAAATGGATTTATCTTTTGGGACGATTATAAGTCCTCCCGGATGCTGTCCGGTCGTTCTTTTAACGCCTGTGCAGCCGTTAACGAGCCTGTTTTCCTCTGCCTTCGGGAATTTAAGCCCACGCTCCTCGATATACTTTTTTACGAAGCCGTAGGCGGTCCGTTCCGCAAGGGTGCCTATAGTGCCTGCCTTAAAAACATGCTCCTCGCCGAAAAGCTCGACCGTATGCCGGTGCGCCCTCGCCTGGTATTCACCCGAAAAATTAAGGTCAATATCCGGGGCCTTGTCGCCGTCAAATCCAAGAAAGGTTGCGAACGGGATGTCAAATCCGTCCTTTTTGTACGGGCTTCCGCAAACTGGGCAGTTTTTGTCAGGCATGTCCGCGCCGCAGGCATACTCGGACTTATCAAAAAACTCTGATTGTCGGCATCTTTCGCAGCGGTAATGCGGCGGAAGCGCGTTAACCTCCGTAATACCGGAGAAAAACGCCACGACGGAAGAGCCTACAGAGCCCCTTGATCCGACAAGGTAGCCGCTCTCTATCGACTTCGATACAAGCTTCTGCGCTATCATGTACATAACGTCGAAGCCATGCTTTATGATCGGTGAAAGCTCGGCCTCGATCCTCGATTTAACAATCTCCGGCAAATCGTCCCCGTAAAGCTGATGTGCTTTACTCCATACCAACGATTCAAGCTCCGCCTGAGAGTTCTCGATTTCAGGCGGATATGTGCCCGACGGAACAGGCTTTATATCCTCGCAAAGACCGGCGATCATATTTGTATTTTCAACGACGACCTCACAGGCTTTTTCACGTCCGAGATACGAAAATTCCTCGAGCATCTCATCCGTGGTTTTCAGATAAAGCGGCAGCGGCCTGTCGCAATCGGAAAAGCCGAGGCCAGCCAGCAGTATCCTTCTGTATAGCTCGTCCTCGGGCTCGAGATAGTGCACGTCTCCGGTGGCGGCGACGGGCAAACTAAGCTCCTCTCCCAGCGTCACGATAAGCCTGTTGTAATCGCGCAGCGCGTCTTCGTCGGCTGCTACCGCGCGGTCTATCAGAAATCTGTTGTTGGAAATCGGCTGAATTTCAAGATAGTCATAAAACGATGCGATTTTTACAAGCTCATCATAGGTTTTTTCCTCAAGAATCGCGGAAAAGAGCTCTCCCTTTTCGCACGCCGAGCCGAGGATAAGCCCTTCCCGATACTTTGTAAGCTCACTTCTGGGAATAATGGGATGCTTCCTGAAGGTTTCCAGATGAGCGCCGGAAATAAGCCGGTAAAGGTTTTTAAGACCGGTGTAGTTTTTAACCAGAATTATAAGATGATAAACGGGTAGTCCTTTTATCGAACGTGCTTTTTCGCTGACAAAGCTCAGGGCCCTGTTTATCTCAGAAATCGAGCCGACTTTATAATCAGTTTTGAGACGGTTCATAAAATTAATAAATATCCCGGTCAGGATTTCCGTGTCCTCGCTCGCGCGGTGGTGGTCGAATTTCCCAAGCTTTAAGGCCTGGGCCACAACGTTCAGCTTGTGCCGCTCGAGCTCAGGCAGAAGCAGCCGGGAAAGCTCCAGCGTGTCGATAGAGGTAAACTGCCGTTTTATTCCCTGGCAGCGGCACGCCTCGGTCAGAAACGAAATATCGAACCCCGCGTTATGCGCGGCGAGCGGTTTCTCGCCTATATACTCCAGAAATTCGGGTAAAATCTGATCTATCACCGGCGCGTTCCTAACAGTAGCGTCGTCTATCCCTGTGAGCTTTGTTATTTCCACGGGAATGGGCTTTAACGGATTTACATAACTTTGAAACCTCGAAACGACATTGTTGTTTTTTACAATTGCCGCGCCGATTTCAATTATTCGTTCCGTTTTGGGGTTAAAGCCCGTGGTTTCAAGGTCGAATACCACAAATTCGTCGTCAAGCGAAGCGTCCGAACTTCCGGTCACAACCCTGACCTCTTCAGTATTATTGACGTAATACGCCTCAACGCCGTAGATTATCTTTATACCCGAGGCCCCGCCCGCCTGCATCGCTTCCGGGAATGCCTGCACCACGCCGTGATCCGTAACCGCGACCGCTCCGTGCCCCCACTTTGCCGCGCGCTTAACGAGAGATGCGGCGCTGCTGAGCCCGTCCATGGTAGACATATTTGTATGCATATGTAGCTCGACGCGTTTTTTCTCGGCTGTGTCTTCCCTGATTTTCTTTTTCATTTTGGCTATGCCCGTAGGGGTTACGATAATATCCTTTTCGAAATTTGAATATGCCACGTGTCCCTGAATCATTACGTAGTCTCCGACAGAAAGCCTGTCCGAAACGGATGAAAACACGTCGTTATCGAATACCTTGATTACGCGCACGGAGGACTTATAATCCGTCACGTCGAACGAAAACACCGTGGCGTCCCTGTTGTTAAGCTCATGCGTCGTTATGTAAAAAATATCGCCGCAAACGGTTATCTTTCCGCTTTCAAGGCTTACGCAGTCCATTGTGATCGGAGAATCCTCATAAATCCTTCCGAATACAAGGTT
>JAUZPW010000228.1 GCA_030705725.1 Bacillota bacterium | reverse complement strand
TTGCTGGCGAAATCCGAGAACGGGAGCAGCGTTGCCGTGACGACGAGAAAAATTATTGTAAGCGTCACCAGAAGGATTTGCAAAGCGATTTCGGTCGGCGTTTTCTTTCTGGAGGCGCCCTCCACCATGGTTATCATCCTGTCGAGAAAGCTCCCGCCCGGTTCGGAGGTTACTCTTATGATCAGGCTGTCAGAGACAAGCGTTGTGCCGCCGGTAACCGCGCTGCGGTCGCCACCGGATTCGCGGATGACCGGAGCGGATTCGCCGGTGATGGCGCTCTCGTCCACCGACGCGGCTCCGTCGATTACCTCCCCGTCCATCGGAATCTGCTCTCCGGCAACGACATATACGATGTCGCCCTTTTTTAATGTGTTTGAAAGCACCTCGTCATAGTCGTCGATGCTGTATTCGGATTTTAGCTTTCTGGTTTTAACGTCTCTGCGCGATTTTCTGAGTGTATCCGCCTGAGCGCGGCCTCTGCCTTCGGCGATGGCTTCCGCAAAGTTTGCAAACAGCACCGTAAACCATAGAATCATTGCGATTGCAAAGGTGTATCCCGCCTTTTCATCACTTATTCCGGCAAACGACAGTATAAATAGTGCCGAGGTTAGAATAGCGCCGATATATACAACGAACATGACCGGATTTTTGGTCTGAATCCTCGGCGAAAGCTTTTTAAACGATTGACTTACAGCATCAATGTATATTTTGGATTTAGAACTGTTCTTTTTCAATTTATCTCACCTCAACCTATTGCCGTAAAGTAATCGGCAAGCGGCCCCAGTGCCAGCGCGGGCAAAAAGGTAAGCGCTCCGATAATTATAATAATTGCTATGAGAAAGCCTGCAAACATAACATTGCTTGTCGAAAGCGTTCCCTCCCCGACCGCCACAAGCTTTTTTTTAGACAGATTTCCGGCGAGGAAAATCGTCGCAATCATCGGTACGAAACGAACGGTCAGCATGATTATGCCGCCTGCCACGTTCGTGAAGGCCGTGTTCGCCGCATATCCCCCGAAAGCGCTGCCGTTGTTGTTGCCCATGGATGAAAAGGCGTAAAGGATCTCGGAAAATCCGTGAGCGCCCGAATTTAGCAGCCAGGATTTTACCTCCGGCATCAAGACCGCAGAGACGGTCCCGAAAAGCGTAAACAGCGGAGGGAAGAGCACAATGATACAGACCATTTTCATATCAAAGGGTTCTATTTTTTTACCCAGGTATTCGGGAGTCCTTCCTACCATGAGCCCCGCCATGAAAACGGTAAGGATCGCAAAAGCCAGCATCCCGTAAAGCCCGCTTCCGGCCCCTCCGAAAACGACCTCTCCTATCTGCATGAGGAACATAAGAATCATTCCGCTTAAAGGAGTAAAGCTGTCGAGCGAAGCGTTTACAGAGCCGTTTGAGGCGGACGTCGTCGCCGCGCCCCAAAGGGCCGACGTGCCGACACCGTGGACGATTTCCTTACCTTCCATGCTGCCCGACACGGCAACGCCCTGAAAAACCGGCGCTTTGTAAAGCTCACTCGCCGTTACGGCAGCAACCGACAGCACGAAGAAGATCAGCATAACGGCATAGATTGTTCTGCCCTGCTTGTAATCCTTAACCGCTTTTCCAAAGGAAACGCAGAGCGCCGCCGGTATCAAAAGTATAGACAGGAGCTCAAGGAAATTAGAAAAAGGTGTTGGATTTTCCAGCGGGTAAGCCGAATTCACTCCGAAAAATCCGCCTCCGTTGGTGCCGAGCTGCTTTATCGCAATCTGACTCGCCGCCGGACCCAGTGGTATTGTCTGCGAGGCTCCGCTCTCAACCATAGTTGTTTTGGCATACGGGCTAAGCGTTTGAACTACCCCCTGAGACACGAGCGCAATTGCAAGCACAAGCGATAACGGAATCAGAACATATAGGATTGCCCTGGTAATATCCTTCCAGAAGCTGCCTATGGTAGTTTTTTGCTTTGAGATAAAGCCTCTGATAAGCGCAAACATCACGGCGATTCCTACTCCGGCGGAAAGAAAATTCTGCACGGTCAGACCGAGGCTCTGCGTCAGGTAAGACATGGTTGATTCGCCGGAATAGGCCTGCCAGTTCGTGTTGGTTACGAAGCTTGCCGCGGTGTTGAACGCAAGATCCCATCTGACGTTTCCTATTTTTTCAGGATTGAACGGCAGGTATTTTTGCAGAAGCTGAATACAAAATAGAAAGATAAACCCGGTAGCGCTGAACGCAAGCACGGAAAAGGCGTATTTCTTCGGCGTCATTTCCTCTTCGCTTCGGATTCCCGTCATCCTGTAAAAGCCTTGTTCGGCAGGAGAAAAAATGCGCGACAAAAACACCCTCTCGCCTTCCATCACCTTGCAGATGTAAATCCCAAGCGGTATTGAAAGCCCGATAAGCAGCAAAACGAAAATAATATCCTCGATTACGATTTGATTCATAAACTTTCCCCTCTGAACAGAACATAGAACAGGTAAATAAGCAGCGCCAGCGCGATGACCGCCGAAACCGCCAAAACGGCCCCCATGTAGCTCACTCCATTTCTTTTAATAGGCAAGATCATTATAGCTGCTCCCCGATAAAGACGGGATGAAGGGTTAAAAGCGGAAGATAAAGAAAACATAAATACTCAATTTTTGCCGATCAGGAAACTAACATATTTTTTTCGTCAAGCTTAAGGTGAGAATGAACGGATTATCCGAACGGCATGTGATATGTTTATATTAGAGCAAGAAGCAAAGGCAAAATGCCTTTGCTTCTATTATTATCATTGTGCCAGAGCCAATGCTTTGACATTTAAAAAGAAAGGAAGTAAAATTATGTCAAAAGAGCTGATCGGAGCAAATAACCGGACGATGGGGTCAAGGGACTATTTTTACGAGATTAATAGAAATGCATTCGTCGGCATGCTTATGTACGACAAAAGCCGATGCAATTATTACGACACCCTACGGAGCGTTGCAGCTAAAATCCAGTCAGTGATTGATGAAATACATTCAGACCTGAAAGATAATATTGGAATGATCCGCTATATCCCGGCGGGCAACCGTGAAAGTCTCATAAGAATGATAACGGGTCTTTCCGATCTTTACGGAATCACAAACAGCACCCTTAACTCGGCGGAAAACTGCATCTCTATTCTGAACCTTTCAGACTTGCGAACAAAACTGAAATCCGGAGCAAGTGAGCGTGAAATAGGAGACGCCGTCAAACTTCTGGAAAACGGCGGGAAATCCTCTTTATCGCGTTACGACCGGGTTTATATTGTGAAAAAGGCGGCCGAAGGAGGGGTTGAATCCGCATTGGGCTCTGACAAAAAGAAGGGCGATTTCTACAGAGAGATTACAGCCCGACAAAGGAACCCGAGAGTCTTTTTAGGAGACGTCCTTCTTGCATATCAGTATAAAAGTTCTCCTCGCGATTATAAGGGAAAATACGGGAAAGAGCTTTGTTCAAAAGAATATTTATCTTATAT
>JAUZPW010000227.1 GCA_030705725.1 Bacillota bacterium | reverse complement strand
TAGGGGCTATGTTCAGCCTGACCCGTGCGAGCACGCATGGATCCAAAACGGCTCCCTCCGTTTTTTTCGCTTCATTTCCGGCGGTTTCCATGATGCGTCTGACCCCGCCTCGCCCCATAGCCTGCTCCTTTGAGGTGTCGTACGTAACCGGGGTGTCGCAGCAGAACACAATGCCCTTTTCTTCCCCGCCGTGCCTCGGCCTGCGTCTGATTATAACGGCGTTGCCTGAAATCTCGGTTTTAAGGAAAAGCTTTGAAAAAGACGGATGCGCCGCATAATCCTGCTGTGTTTCTACCTGAGGTTCAAAATATACTAAAAGCTCGAAGTTTTTTCTCTTTCCGGACGTGTTCTTTATTTCAACCTGCCTCACTTCGGCGTCCATGCTTTCCATGACCGAGGTTCTTATAATTGAAGCGAAGCCCTCGGCCTTGCATATATGGCTTGCCCGGGAGGTCTCAAACCTGCCCGAGTAGGCTGCCTGTCCGTCAAAAAATGGCATTTTCAAAAGGGATGTAACCTTGTCGTCCGCTTTAAGAAAAAATCCCATTCCGGGAAAAATCCCCGCATCCTGCGCGGAAAACGTTGTAAGCTGCATCCTGCCGCTTTCGCTCCTGCTTCTTCCGTCCTCCGTCATCAAAACGCGGTAAGACCCGTTCGTCAGCAGGTTAATAACCGGAATATTCCTTTCCTTTCCCGAAAACTCACGGACGAGGCCGTCCGAGCCGAGCCTCGGTTTTTCGGGCACTTCCTTTGAAAGCATCCTGATAACAGGCGCCCCGACCGGTATTTTCTCGCACAAAAGCGTCTGATATGCCCGCATTCTCGTGTTTCTCATAAACCGGTCGGCCATCGAATATGGAGACAGCAGATTGGAAATGGATATGAGGCTCATGCCCAGATGATGCGCCATAAAGCACCTGACGACGGCATATTCCTTTTTACCCGGCAGCCTTTCGGGCGTAAAATCGCAGGCCTCAAAAAAACCGTAGCTTCCTTCCATCCCCATATCTCTGAGCCTGCGCAGATTTTTAATCGCGCTGTCATGGTCGACGGAAAGAGCCAAAAACGAGGAATACGGCGAAACGACCTGTTCACGGTCAAGCCCGCGTTTTAATCCCAGCTTTTGCACTCCGTGCGCCTTGTACTGGTAGTTTAAGATATTGTCAAACGCGTAAAAGGCACTTTCGGAAATGCCGAAAGGCGTGTTTCTTTTCCGCCCGTTTTGCTTTTGCGCATAAACCGCGAACTGCATACTTTCATATAAAAGCGAATTCGGATAAGCGGGAATCAAAAGATTAGGCATCAGGTATTCGAACATCGTGCCCGTCCATGAAAGCATCCCGCGGTATCTGTTGAGCTCCGTAAGCCCGCGCCCTAGGCGCTCCCAATGCTTTTTAGGCACCTGCCCCGAAGCTACCGCCACATAGCTTAAAATCCTCGCCTCGCTCGCCATCAAGTCGTAAACGCCGCCGCTTGTCCTGCCTGAATCGGTGTCTATGCTGATATAAAAAAGCTTCCGCTTTTTATCGTAAAGCGGCCGCAGGTCTATTGCGGACGCAAGCTTCTCTATACGTTCCATAATGCCGTCTTTTTTTTCTTTCTCAAACTCTGAGAGCGCCTCTTTCGAGGCTATAAGGCACGCAAGAAGGTTTCCGCTGTCTACCGACGAAACGCATTTGGGATGCAGCGGCTTCGCTTTTTTCGTATCATACCAGTTGTAGAGGTGCCCGTTCCATTTATCCAGCTTTTCTATCGAACCGATAATTTTATCAAGTAAAAAAAGCGCCTTGCCCTCGTCAATAAACCCGAGGTCCTTAGCCGATAAAACGCAGAGCACGCAGAGGCCGATATTTGTCGGAGATGTTCGCCGGGCAAGACCGACCGGGGGCTGCTCCTGATAATTGTCCGGGGGAAGGTAGTGGTCTTCCGGAGTTAAAAAATCCTCGAAATACTTGAAAATAAAGGCCGCTTCGCGTTTCAGGAACGCCCTGTCGGTGTCCGAGATTTTAACCTGGCGCTTTCTTTCCGTGCTGATCATAAAACCGGCCTGCGGTGAAGCAATCCATAACAGTCCGAGAATAATTGACTGAATTCCGTTTCCCTCAAGGATAAGGAACAGCCCTAAAAGGACGGACGGAAGCATAAGCCTGTGATACCTTACGGCCGAAACGTTTCTTTGATCGGCCTGATCCGCCGTCACCCACTGAAGAAGATGTTTTTTCGAGACATTTATACGGTACAGCGCGGTTATGGAAGCGCCGAGGCCTATAATAGCCTGATGCGGCAGAAACATAAGCTCAAGAAGCGTGTGCATGGCGTTTGCGGGAACTCCGGTCAGAATATTCGAGTGGTATTTCCGCATCCCGTCTCCGCGGAACAGCACGACGGCCATATCCGAAATGAGAGGCATCATAATGGAAAGCAGCGCAATAACGACGCAGGAGATGAAAAGCTGCAAAGAGAGAAGCGAGCCGAGAACGAGAATGGTGCAAAGTATAAACGGGGTCAGGCTTCGCCTTAAATTATCGAATATCTTCCACTTTCCCTGTATATTTATAGGATTATCTGCTTTTTCTCCCTTTTGGTTTCTGACTTTTCTTAAAAGCCACGGCGAGATTTGGAAATCACCCCTCGTCCAGCGGTGCATCCTCGTAAAATATGAAGAAACCTTGAACGGAAAGCCGTCCGTAAACTGAATATCGCTTACAAACCCGGCGCGCAGGTAAATACCCTCTAAAAGGTCGTGCGACAGTATGCGGTTATCCGGAAACCGGCCGTCAAAAACCCTGTCGAAGGCGTCTATGTCGATCATGCCCTTGCCCGTGTAGATACCCTCGGAAAAAAGGTCCTGGTAAACATCGCTTATAGCGCTGCCGTAAGGGTCGACGCCGCCGACGCCCGCGTAAACGGAAGCAAACAGGCTCCGGTTAGCGGCGTCAAGGGAGGGAACAACCCCCGGCTGCAGAATTCCGTGTCCGCGCACAACCGTCAAATTCTTCCCGTCAATTTCCGGGCGGATCAAAGGGTGGAGCATTGTGCCCGCCAGAGCGCGGATCGATTCCGGTTCGGGTCTTGTATCGGCGTCAAGCGTAACCAGAAAACGGTATGTTTTAAGATTCTCTTCATCGCCTTTTAGCACTAAAATACCCGAATTCTTTCCCTTTATCTTGGTGACGAGCTCGGAAATTGCGCCGCGCTTGCGCTCGTAGCCCATGTATATTCCGTCGGACCTGTTAAACGTCCTGCGCCGCACAAAAAGATATATATTTTTGCCCTGCGGGGAGATTCCTGCGACAGCCTTTCGCGCGGCATCCATGATTTTTTCGTCCTGCTCTTCCCGCTCGTTTTTACCGTCCTTAAGGTCGAGTAGCAGTCCGAATCCAGCGTTTTTTCCCGCGTCCGTATTTGACATGATGTATTCGTTCAGCAGGCCCGCAAGCTTTTTGCAGGAGGCCTCGTCCGTAATAAGGGCG
>JAUZPW010000226.1 GCA_030705725.1 Bacillota bacterium | reverse complement strand
TTAAGCTCATGCGTCGTTATGTAAAAAATATCGCCGCAAACGGTTATCTTTCCGCTTTCAAGGCTTACGCAGTCCATTGTGATCGGAGAATCCTCATAAATCCTTCCGAATACAAGGTTTTCGTCTTTGATGTCGGCTTTTTTTCTGGCCTTTTTCGAATAACCGGACTGCGGCGGCTGGAATTTTTTCTTTTTGGTTTCAGTTTCCGCCGCTGCGGCGGGTTTTGCGGCGCGAGGTTCCGTTTTTATGGCTTTAACGCGCACGCCGCCGAAACCGTAAAGCTCACCTATTTCGGAAGAAAGGGCGGCCATCGCCTCTTCCTTTATTTCCGCTGCGCTCTCAAGAGTTATTTCCGCGTTCTGGCTTTTCTTATCGATACTTAAAGAGGATACAAGAGTATCGGCGGGAAAACGTAAAATCGTATCCGTCTTTATTCTTGTGAAAATACTATGTATCGCTCTTTCAGACATAAATTAACCTCCTAAAGAATAAGCGGGAAACCTTTCTCCCGCTTAACCTTCCATCCTGTCGATTTCTCTTAAAAGCTCGTTAATAAGCTCACCCTGCGGTACTTTTTTAATTATTTTGCCTTTAACGAATATCAGGCCCTCGCCATTTCCGCCGGCAATTCCGATGTCGGCGTCTTTTGCTTCGCCCGGCCCGTTTACGACGCAGCCCATTACCGCAACCTTCAGTTTTTTGCGGCAGCCCGCAAGCTTTTTTTCAACCTCGTTTGCAATTTCTATAAGCGGTATCTGCGTGCGTCCGCAGGTCGGGCAGGATACGATGTTTATCCCGCATTTATTAAGCCCGACGGCTTTCAATATAGACTGCGCCGCAGCAATCTCAAGCACGGGGTCTGCGGTAAGCGACACACGGATCGTATCGCCTACGCCCATTGCCAGAAGGCCGCCGATGCCGGCGGCGGATTTAAGCGTTCCCATACGCTCCGTTCCGGCTTCCGTAACTCCGAGATGGAGCGGCGCATCATAATTGCTGGAAAAAATCATGTTGGCTTTTATCGTTTCGGGGACGCTCGACGATTTAATAGACACGCAGACATTGTTAAAGTCCATTTTTCTGAGAAGCTCAAGATATAACCCAGCGCTTTCGGCAAGCGCCTCGGCGCACGGACCTCCGTGTTTCTCAATAAGCTCCCTTTGCAGCGAGCCCGAGTTTACGCCGATCCTTATGGGAATATTGCACCCGCGGCATTTATCGGTAACCTCCCGAAGTCTTTCCCTGGAGCCTATATTTCCGGGATTTATCCTGATTTTGTCTGCGCCGGCGTCGATGGCCATAAGCGCCAGCCTGTAATCGAAATGTATATCGGCGACTACCGGAATTGGCGAAGATTTTTTGATTTCTCTCAGCGCCTCAGCAGCTTCGGCGTCCGGAACGGCTACTCGGACGATTTCGCAACCGGCCCTATAAAGCCTGTCGATTTGTTTTAAGGTATCTTTCGCGTCTCTCGTATCGGTATTCGTCATCGACTGAATTACAATATCGGCGCCGCCTCCGATTGCGACGCCGCCGACCTTTATCATCCTGGTTTTTTTCGGTGAAAAGTTCATTTTACAAAATTCCTCATCACATCGTTGTAGGTAACATAGAAAAACAACAGCAAAAATGCAAATAGACCCGCCGCATGAACGTAATTTTCATATTTTGGATTAACCGGTTTACCCCTTACAAGCTCGATAAGCATAAACATAAGTCGGCCGCCGTCTAGCGCCGGAAGCGGTAGAAGGTTCATTACGGCAAGGTTTATCGAAATAAACGCGACAAAATACCACATGTAAACTAACGACTCTTTCGCTGTTTCGCTGATCGCTACGGAGATTCCGACCGGCCCCGTCATTTCGTTTACCCCGACGTGCCCCGTAATAAGCTCGGTAAGTCCGAGCCAGACAAGTCGTACAAGATCGACGGAATTTCCCCAAACGTCCCAGCATTTATCGGCGAAGGTGGCTTTTTTAACAAGGAAATTAAACCCGTAATATAGCCCCTTCTGACCGTTTACAGTATATTCCTTTCTTGCAAGCGGAAGATTCTCCAATTTAACGCTTCTGCCGCCGCGTACGACCGTCACGTCGACGGGTTTTCCTTCCGCCCTTGATAAAGCGAAGCTTACGTCTTTATTAAGATAAATATGGTATCCGTTGATGGACGTTATCCTGTCCCCCGTCTGAAATCCGGCTTCGCCCGACAATGTAAATCCAGGCATAAAACCCGAAATTACCGGAAGCGCGATATATTTTTCCGGAAAAAGTATGAAAGCAAGAATTATAACGCCGAAAATGAAGTTCATAATTGCGCCTGCCGCCGCGATCAAAAACCTCTTTTTAAGTGGGGCGTTGTTGAAGGACCGCGGATTGTCTTTATCCTCTTCGGTGTCGGAGCTTTCAAGAACAACCGCACCGCCCAGCGGTATAAGTCTGATAGCGTAAAGCGTTTCCCCTTTACGGTATTTGAAAAGCGGCGGGCCGAAGCCTATAGTAAATTCATGCACATATACGCCGGACATTTTTGCGGTTATCAGATGTCCGGCCTCGTGAACTATTATAATAAGTCCGAAAACAACAATTGCCAGTAAAACCGTCTGAATAAAAAAGCACCTCCCGCTATTAAGAACCGACCTCGTCAGGACTGTCGTAAACTATGCTTCTCGCTTCCCTGTCGCATGAGAGCAAATCGTCAAGTCTCGGGTCTTTTATGTATGGTATTTTGAGAATAGCCGTGTTTACCTTCTCGGCAATATCGTTAAAGCCGATTTTGTTCCTTAAAAACAGATCAACGGCCGCTTCGTTAGCCCCGTTTAACACGGCACATGAGTTTCCGCCCAATTTTGCCGCCTGCAAAGCCAGAGATAGGCATTTGAAACTATCAAAATCCGGCTCAAAAAACGTCAATGAACCGATTTTTGTGAGGTCAAGCTCCGGTACGAGATCGGCCGAGCGCTCCGGCCACGACAGAGCGTACTGTATCGGGAGCCGCATATCCGGGAGCGACATCTGCGCGATTACGGAATGGTCCGTAAACTCAACCATCGAATGTACAATGCTTTCCTTGTGAATAACGATTGAAATCTGCGATGGGGTAAGGTCGAAAAGCCACATTGCCTCAATAAACTCGAGGCCCTTGTTCATAAGGGTCGCGGAATCGACCGTAATTTTTCTGCCCATCTTCCAGTTAGGATGATTAAGCGCCTGGGCGGGGGTAATGCTCTCCATTTCACTCGGTGTTTTGCCGAAGAACGGGCCGCCTGACGCAGTAAGAATCATTTTTTTAATATACTGTTTTTTTTCACCGTTTATGCATTGGAAAAGAGCCGAATGCTCAGAATCCACAGGCAAAATCGGAACATTTCTTTTTTTTGCTCTTTCCATAATGATTTTCCCGGCGCACACCAGGATTTCCTTATTTGCAAGGGCAATATTCTTTCCGGCGTCAATAGCCGCCAGCGTCGGCTTTAAGCCCGCCATACCCACGACGGAGGAAAGCACGGTATCGGCTTCTTCCAATACGGCAGCCTCGAT
>JAUZPW010000225.1 GCA_030705725.1 Bacillota bacterium | reverse complement strand
CATTATCATGCCGTTCGATACCATAGTTACAAGAATGCCCGCAAGCAGCGTGCCGGGTACGTTGAATACGCCTTTTTTCAAAAAGGTGCCGCCCATAACGGTAACCATAACCGAAAGCAGCTGATAGCTTTCGGCCATGCTGGGTCCGGCTCCGTTAGCCATCGACGCCTGAACGATTCCGCTTATCCCGCACATAAGCGCGCATAGCACGAACGCGATAAGCTTATATTTGCGCGCGTTAATTCCGATATATTCGCAGGCCGTCTGATTTGCTCCGACTGCAAACAGCGATTTGCCGACTATCGTGAATTCCATAAGAAAAAGTATGACCGCGCCGACTAAAACCAATACCACGAAAGGCATAGGGAACATGCCGAGCAGATAATGCTGGCCTATGAAAGTATACGCCTTAGGATCCCAGATTCCGCCGTAGATCGTCGTTCCGCCCGTAATCCACTGCGCAACGCCCTTGGCGAGAAGAGACGAGCTTAAGGTCGCAAGAAAGGCAGGGATTCCGATGCAGAGATGAAGATAGGCGTTAAATAATCCCAACAGGATCGAAACGGCAAGTCCGAGCACGATAGCAAGCGCAAGGTTGTCCGTTATCCTGCTGTTTAACAGAACGGTCATCGTGCAGGCCGAAAGCGTCATCGCGGAGCCGGTCGAAAAATCTATTTCCCCCGTCGCCATAACGCAGGTAAGCCCGCAGCCCGCGATAGCAGCCAGGCACGCGTTGCTCAGTATTCCCAGAAGGTTGCTGGGGGTAAGGAAGTTATGCTCCATTATGCTGAAGAACCCCGCCAGCGCGACGGTCAGTATCAAAAGCCACCATTTGCCGAATATGTCGGTCATAATGCTTTTGCCCCGGGCGTTTTCTTCCGTATTTTTCGTAGATTCCATGTTTAACCTTCTTCCCGGTTATATGTCGAAACTGACTTTCGGCAGACCTTCTTTGCGGATTTTCGCAATAAGTCCGATTGAAATCATAAAAGTGACGCCTTCAATAATGCTCTTTATATAGATAGCGCTTCCGATCGTGCTGTACACGCCGTTTGTGATTATCGAAGTAAGCACTATGCCGACGATGCAGCCCCTTACGTTATATTTTCCCGGCGTCAGGAAGGTGGCTCCGAGGAGGCAGCATATCTGTGCGGGCAGCTGCAGGTCGAGCCCCATCTGCACCGAGGTCTGGAAATTGCGTGAGGAATGCAGAATCCCGCCGATAGCGGCAAGCCCGCCGCCGATTATGAACGAAAGCACCTGCATTTTTATCACCGGTATGCCAACGTTTAAGGCCGCGGTGCGGTTCGCGCCCGTGGCGTAAATATAGCGTCCCGTTTTCGAGCGTTCAAGGAAAAGATATGTGGCGAAGCATATTACGACAAAAAATATAAGAGGGCAGGGAATAATGCCGCCTATTTTGCTCTGTCCGATAAAGCGGAAGGTGTTGTCCCAGTTCTTTGAAAAGTACGTTACGTTTTTCGTCATATATGAGATCAGACCGCTGAGAACCGACCGCATAGCCATCGTTCCGATAAAGGCGGGCACGCCAATTTTTACAGTAATAAAGGCGTTTAACCCTCCGACGAGCATAGCGGCTAAAATCCCTATAATAACCGCGGGAATATAAAACTTCGGCGGCGCGTAGGACATGATGGCGCCCACCACCGCCGCGGCGAACCCGGCGTTCGCCCCTATGGCAAGATCAAAGTTGCCCGTCGTCATTTCCATCATCAGTCCCAGGGCGATAATTCCCTGTATTGAGAAGGTGGATATGATCGTCGTCATGCCGGTAAGGCCGTAAAGCCTCGGATTAGCGATGCCGAATACGGCCGCCACAACCACAAGAACGATTAGCAGGAAGTATCTTGGCAGCTTGTCGCTTATCGGCTCCTTCTTTTTGTTAAAATCCGTCTGAGCCTTTACGCCGGTGTCTTTTTTAGTCATATGCGTCTCCCCCTTACCGCCGTTTCGACTATTTTGCGTTTATCGAAATCCCGCCGTGCAAATTCCTGAATACAGTTGCCGCCCGCAAAAACATATATCCGCCTGCAAACCGCCAGAAGCTCGTCAAGCTCCGAAGAGATCATCATGACGCTCAGGCTCTGCTTGTCGGCGAGATCCAGGAGCTTGCGGTAGACCTGGTATTTCGCCCCTATATCCATTCCCGTGGTAGGCTCGTCCACAATCAGAAGCTTGATGTTTTCAAGCGCCACGGACCTGCCGATAATTATCTTCTGCATGTTTCCGCCGCTTAAAGATACCACGGGCTGCGACTGGCTCCTGTATTTTACGTTGTTGTCCTTAAGCACCTTTAGCGAGAATTTCTGGCACTTTTTGGCGTCTATCGTTCCCAAAATTCTGTTTTTAAGCATTTTAGTCAGAAAGAGGTTGCATATGTTGTCCGTAAGGGAAAGCGCGCGGAAAAGGCCGTTCATCCTTTTTTCCGGAGTCATTATCATTCCTTTGGAGATCATATCGATAGGCTTGCCCTTTTGGATTTTTTCGCCGTTGAATATGAACTCGCGCTGCGCCGCGGGCCGCTTGCCGAAAAGGTATTCGGCGCATTCGGTGCGTCCCGAGCCGACAAGGCCGTAAAAGCCCACAATCTCGCCGGGATAGATGCTGAACTCTATGTTATGCTCTTTTCCGTCGTAAAAGCCCTTTTCCACCTTTAAGACGGGTTCTCCGTTGCGGCTGTCGTCAAGGCTGACGTCGAGAGGAGCTATTTTGTCGCTTCTGAGCATCGCGCGGATGCATTCGTCCTGGCTTAAGTCTTTGGTATCGGCACACAGCACGTTTCTTCCGTCAGTAAAAACAGCAATTTTGTCCGCTATCTCATAAACTTCTTCAAACTTGTGGGAGATAAAGATAATGGCAATATCCGTTTCCTGTTTTATCCTTTTTATAAAGTTAAGAAACGGTTCTATCTCGCCCTGCCCGAGTGATGCCGTCGGTTCATCCAGAATAAGTATTTTAGGTTCGGTCTGAAACGCCCTCAGAATTTCTATAAGCTGCTGTTCTCCGGCGCCGACCTTTTCGACCGGGATGCTTAAATCAATTGTAAGCCCCAGCTTCTTTTTCGTCTTTTCCGCCTGTTCGATAATCTTTTTTTCGTCGATCATACCCATTTTGCAGGGTTCCTGCGCAAGACAGATGTTCTGCGCACCGGTCATAAGTCCGACAAGATTCCGTTCTTGGTATACCATTTTTATCCCGGCGGCGATTGAATCGGCGGGGCTGTCGAATTTGACCTTTTCCCCGTCTATGAATATCTCGCCCTTGTCCGGATGGTAAACTCCCGTAAGCATTTTGCAAAACGTGCTTTTCCCGGCGCCGTTTTCGCCCGCTATGGCAAGTATTTCGCCCCGGTGCAGCGTCAGTGAAATATCCTCGTTAGCCGCAACGCCTCCGAAATATTTGCACAGGCCGCTTACCCTCAATACTTCCCTGCTGGGATCGTGCTCGTTTGCCGCCTCAAAGCCGCTTGTTTTAACCGTTTCGTTCACATACCGCAACTCCTCTCCCGTGCCGTTTATGCAGAT
>JAUZPW010000224.1 GCA_030705725.1 Bacillota bacterium | reverse complement strand
GCTTCATAATGTGCAATAAGCTCCTTTTCCGTCTGCTCGGTGCTCCCTCCGGGATCGCTCACCGAGCTCACGGTCAGATACCGTGCCTGAAGCTCCTCCCGCCCGCCTGAAATCTGAAGCCCCGCGGAAGCGGCCTCGGGCTGCAGCGAGGCGCAGAAGCCCGCGCGGCAGCTTATGATGCCGGCACCTATCTTCGCCATTCGGTAAGAAAAATCGTCCAGCGTATCGAGAAGCGACGGCTTTTCCTCGGAATCCTTAAGAATTCGCGTTTTGTGATCAAACAGCCGGTTATACTCCATAAGCAATCCCGCGTATCTCGGCCTCAGCTGCGAAAGCGCAGTGTCCATGAATCTGCGGCGTTCCTGAGCGCCGCCTTTGACAAGATTTAAATCATCCGGCGAAAAAAGCACGCTCTTCAGCAGTCCCGCGAGCTCGTAGTTTCGCTTCAGCTTTATCCGGTTAACGCGGATAACGGGCGCGCGCTGGTCAAAAATCTCAATATCCACGTCGAAGCTGCGGTTTCTTGAAGTAACGTTCGCTTCTATCCGGGCTTCCTTTTCGTCAAATCTCAGAAGCTCTTTTTTATAAGGCGTCCTGAACGACCGGACGCAGGAAATATAAGAAACGGCCTCGAGAAAATTCGTTTTTCCCTGCGCGTTTTCTCCGCAAACAATATTTATCCCTTCGGAAAGCTCAAACCCGGAATCCTGATAATTTCTGAAATTTGAAAGCCTGATCGAATTAAGCAGCATTTATTCCACCGAAACTGAAACGCCGTCAAATAAAACGCTGTCGCCGCGCCTTATTTTTTTCCCGCGCTCGAGGCAAGTTGCGCCGTTTACCTTGATAAGCCCGTTTTTCACCGCTTCCTTCGCTTCGGAACCCGTCGCCGTCAGCCCCGCGAATTTGAGCAGGGAATCAAGCTTGATATAATCCGTTTCTATGGCGACAGTGATTTTTTCTTTCATTTTTCACCTTACCCGTTTATTCGTTGGCGCGCAGCCGCACCGGCAAAACGAGGAACACGAACTTTTCCGATTTGTCCGCCGGGCGCATCACGCACGGGGTCAGCCCGCTTTTAAGCTCAACCGCGATTTCTTCGTCCGGGCATGCCTTCAGGGCGTCGAGAAGGTATCTGTGGTTAAATCCGATTTCAATGTCGTCGCCTTTGCCCTCGTATGTACATTCGTCATACGATTTTCCGATCGACGTCACGCAGGAAAGTCTGCATGCCCCGCTCGCAAAAAGGCATCTTACCGGATTTTTAAGCCTGTCGTTTATTATAAGCGATACTCTTTCGATGGCTTCGATAAACGCTTTCGTATCCATTTTATAACTGATGCCGTAATCCTTCGGTATGGCGTTCCTGTAATTCAAGAATTCGCCCTCCAAAAGCCTCGCCGTAATAATAACATTATCAATCTGAAAAAGAATGTGCTTTTGATCCGGGAACAGCTCGACCGGGTCGTCCGATTCGGACATCAGCTTTTCGGCTTCCTTAAGCGTGTCGCCGGGAACAACAAACGAAACTTTTTCCGAAAGCCCCTCGATTTTTTCCTTCCGCAAAGCAAGCCTGTAGCCGTCCACGGAAACAAGCGAAAGATATCCGTCCTCTATTTCAAACAGCGTTCCGGTATGAACGGGCTTGTTTTCGTTGTCGCTCACGGCGAAAACGGTCTCGTTTATCATGCTTTTTAAGAGCTTCTGCGGTATTTTGATGCTCATTTCCTTTGATACCTCGGGAATCACGGGAAATTCCTCCGCGGAAGAGCCTATGATATTAAATTCCGAAAGGGAGCATTTAATCGTCGTGATCATCTTGTCGTCGACCGATATTTCAACTATATCGTCGGGCAGCTTTCTGATAATATCGCCAAAAACCCTGGCGTTTAACACGACCTCTCCCTCCTGCTCGATATTTGCCTCGAAAGAGCAGCGCATTCCCGTTTTCAGATCATAGCCGCAGACCGAGACCTGCTCGCCCGCGGAAATAAAGAGGCCTTCAAGAACAGATATGGTACTTTTGGCCGATACCGCCCTCGAGCAAATTGATACCGCTTCGGCAAGCACTGCCTTTTCGCAAAAAAATTTCATATCTTTATCCCTCTCTTATCATATTTTTATAAAATAAAAAATATAATAATAATTTAGTAGTAATAGTAATTTATCTTAAAATGTGGAAAACTCCCCTGTTCCAAGTCGCCATAGGGGTTTCCGCTCAACAGCCTCAATGTGGAAATAAAGCAAAACATCCCCGTTTTAGAAATAAAAGCTTTTTTATTAACAGCGTTCAACAGCTTATCCGTCCGAGTTAACATTTTTTATGTTGAAAACTTTATTTTTCCCGGATGTTGGTTTTTAAGTCCTTTATAGTAGTTTCAATGGAGCTGTCGCTTCTTACCAGGTCCTCGATTTTGTTAATGGAATGAATAACGGTCGAATGATCCCTGCCGAATTCCTTCCCTATTTCGGGCAGCGACAGATCGGTAAGCTCCCTGACGAGATACATGGCGACCTGCCTCGGCATAAGGGTGTCCTTCGCGCGGTTTAAGCTTATGAGCCTGTCCGGCGTAATGGAGAAATAAGTGGCTACTTCCTTGATAATAAGGCTGGCGGTCGGATTGAGCCCCGGATTCTCAAGAAAAATATCGCGTATGGCGATTTCGGCAAGCTCGATATTGACTTCCTTTTCCATAAGCTCGTGAAGCGCCTTGATTTTTTTTACGGCGCCCTCAAGCTGCCGTACGTTCGACGTAATCATCCCCGCAAGGTACTGCATCACGTCGTCGGGCAGCGAAAAATCTATAAGGCCCGCTTTGGTCGCGATAATCGCCATGCGCGTCTCGTAATCAGGCGGCTGAATGTCCGCGATAAGCCCCCACTCAAAACGCGTTTTAAGACGGTCCTCGAGGGTTTTGATCTCTTTCGGAGGTCGGTCCGAGGTCAGAACGATCTGTTTTCTCGCTTCAAACAGCGAATTGAACGTATGGAAAAATTCCTCCTGCGTCCTTTCCTTGCCCGCGATAAACTGAATATCGTCGACAAGCAGTAAGTCCGCGAGGCGGTATTTAGCGCGGAACGCGCGCACCGAATCAGGCCCGGCCTGAATGGACGTGATAAGCTCGTTTGTAAAATCGTCGCCCTTTATGTAAAGTATCCGGAAGTTCGGATACCGGTGCTCTATCTCGCCCGCAATGGCGTAAAGCAGATGGGTTTTCCCGAGCCCCGACTGCCCGTATATAAAAAGCGGATTGTAAGCGGTCGACGGATTCTTGGCGACGGCGATAGCCGCGGCGTGAGCGAAGCGGTTTGACGAACCGACGACGAAATGCTTGAACGTGTAGTAATCATTTGTGCTCCTGTCCGGCTTTTCGGCAGAAACCGCCTTATAGGCGGCAAGCTCGTCCTCTCCGCTTAAGACGTTTATTTCAAACTCGTCGTTTAAGAGCTCTTTAAGAATCGAAGCAAGAATTTTTGAAAACCTCTGCGATATGATTTCCTTCTTGAATTCGCTTGGCGTATATAAAATAAAAGTATGCTCCGTAAGG
>JAUZPW010000223.1 GCA_030705725.1 Bacillota bacterium | reverse complement strand
AGGGCCTGGGCGGAACCGTAACTGCGCTCGCCGTGAATATCGAGGTTTACGCTACCCACATCGCGGGGCTGCCCTGCGCAGTTAACATGGGCTGCCATATAACTAGGCACGCGGAAGCGGTTTTATAATAAGCCTTCCGCTAAAAAACGCATTTAAACAAGTGCGGCTTAATGGTTTTGATTTGTTAGGCAGGCAGTAAATAAGAACCCGTCTCTCTTAGCTTTTTAGCGCTTTTGAGGCGGGCTCTTTTTATACTTTATTTCAGAGCGGCGGGAAATACCGCAGGTTTTCAGGCGGGGAAATATACGTCCGCGGTGAAGCCGGGCTTCAGAAACCCGTTTTTATCATCCGGCTTTACCTGAACGTATACTATCCGGTTGCCGTCCTTCTCGAACGCGTAATCGGATATCTGGGTCACGGTCCCCGGTATCGAGGTCTTATCGTCTGAGACCGGGACGATGCTGACCTTTTCGCCAAGCCGAACCTTTTCTATAAACTCCTCGTGAACCTCCGCCCTGACGATTATGGTATCGGCGTCTATAAGCTTAAGCACGCTTGTCGGAGCGCCCTGATACCCCAGGCGGGAGCCGTTTACAACCTTAATATCCCTGACTATTCCGTTATCCGTGCAGGAGACTATGTTGCCGTCTTTTATGTACTCTTTCGCCGTTTTTTCGAGCATCTGGTTTAAGTTAAGCTCCGACACCAAAACGCTGCTTTTCTGAGAACCGGAGTTGGCAGCGTTGTCGGTTATTATCTGATTAAACTGAGCCTCTTTGGATTTTAGCAATACATTTAGCTTATCAAGCTCGTCGCGAAGCGCCGTTTTTGTTTTCCCGAGGTTGGCATTTACGTCTGAGAGCGCTTTTTCCTTTTGATTCAGTATATCGGCGTATTGGTCGACCGTCTCCTTTGAGGCGGCGCCCGCTTTATAAAACGATTCGTAATCCGACAAATCCTGCTTAGCGTCGGTCACTTCCTTTACGAGCCTTTTCTGAGAGCTGACCAAAAGAACGAGATCGGGGCTCGAGCCGTTATCAAGCTCGGCTTTTTTTCTTGCTATATCATTTTTCGTGTCGAGGATATCTGCTTTCAGAGACGATGCATCCTGCGTTACCGTCGGGAGTTTCGCCTTTTCGATTAAAAGCTGCTGCTCAAGCTTTTTGACGTTTTCGCCGTATTCGGAGACGTCCAGCTCAACGAGAGGATCGCCTTTTTTAACGCGGTCGCCTTCCTGAACAAAGACATTTTTAACAACAGACGGGAAATCCACGTTTATATCGTAGGATTTTAAGTAAATGACTTCGCCCCAAGCGTCGACAGTGCCGTCGCCAGCCGCGTCGGCCTCGTCCGGTATTTGTTTTGAGGGCGAGCTTTTATTAAAAAGCGCGACCGCCGTTTTGAATACCGCCAGAATTACGGCCAAAGAGGCTAAAACCGCGATCCACTTTTTTCTGCTCATTTTTATTTTCATATACTTATCTACCCCGTTTCTATTCAACGCTTTTAAGAGCCTCGAGCATATTGAGGCTTCTCATTTTTCCGGCTATGACCCTGTTTATTATGAAAGCGAAAACGGCCATGATGACGGCTGAAAGCAAAACTGTGCCGAACGTGACGTGAGCGATAAAATCCATCTGCTGGCCTCCGACCTGGTTAATCGTAAAAAATGAAAAAAGGCCGCCGACGGGAATGCCCAAAACGAATCCCAGGGCCACGGAAACGGCGTTTTCCACAAGCACAAGAGAGTGTATCTCCTCCATATAGTAGCCGAGCACCCTTAATGTGGCGAGGTCGCGGATCCTCTCGAAATAGTTAAGCATGCTCGTGTTATACAGCACCACGAAGGCGAGGGCCGCGCCGATCGCTATCATCATAAACGCGGCTATATCGATAACCCTTAGATTTTTATTCAGATCGTTTTTCTGCTTTTCGAGGCTTACGTATTCGTCTGCATAATCGCCGCTTAAAAACTGCCCGTCCGGCGCGCCGTGCCATTTAATATAAACCGCGCTCGGCTTAAAATCTTCGCCGATATGTTTCCAGAACGATTCGGTTATAAAGATCTTCTGATCGCTCTCCATGTACAGGATAAGCTTTACGGGCACCGATACGAAGCTGTCGCCGGAGCGCTTGATCTGAATTTTATCGCCGGGTCTTATATGCAGTATCCCGGCAAGCTTGCGCGTTACGGCGACGCCGTATTCGGGGAGCTCGGCGCTTTTACCGTCGGCGGTCGAAAGGTGCGAGAGGGGGTGCTTTTCGGGATAAACCGCGACGGTTTCCATCTTTCTTATCCCGTCGGGGCCTATGATTTCCATGTTCTGCTCCTCTATTTCCTGCACGACACCGTCTAAATGCAGGCTTTTTATAAACCGCGAATCCGCACGGTCTGCCAGAATTACTTTATAATCGTATGTGTAAACGCCGCCGTAAACGCGGTTCGGCATGCCGCCGATCGTGCTTTTGAGCGTAAACGCCGTGATAAGCGCGCCGGTGCATACGGACACGCCCGAAACGCTTACAATTATCCTGATCTTATTTTTCATAGCGTTTCGAACAATGAGCTTTGTGCGGTACTTTATGCCGCTCCAGAACTTTGTGAAGCGCTCGAGCAGGATGCGGCTGCCCTCTTTGGGCGGTTTATCACGCAGCAGCGAAGCGGGCGTGTCGTTTAAGAGCTTTAAACAGGAGTAGCAGGAGACCCCGCCGGTGCAGGCAAGGATAAAAAGGGCGCTTATAAAGAGGTTTAAGAAATAGACCGAAATATGAGTGTCGGCAAGGGTGAGCATCATTCTCGGTATAAGCGCTCGCCCGAAAAGGACGGGGCCGATAAGCGCACCCGTCAGCGCGCCCGACAAACCCATATATACGCCGTAGGAGGTATAATGCCGTAGAATTTTTCTCTTTTCATATCCAAGGGCTTTCAGGAGCCCTATCTGGCCCCGCTGGTTTTCAACCAGGCGCTTCATCGTGCTGAGCGTTATGAGCGCCGTCACGACGAAAAACATGAAAGGAAACACCATTCCCAAAACCTTGAACTGATCGACTCTCGCGTTTACGAAATTGACGCTCGCACTGTCATCCTTTTCGGTAACGCCCAGCAGCCGGTCGCCGAAAATCTTTTCGATTTTCTTTTCGGCTTCAAAAGCGTCCGCTCCCGGAGACAGTTTGACGCAGAGCTGGTTATATACCTCGCGCCCGTAAACCTCTTCCAGGCGGGCGGCGCGGACAACGATGAAGCCGAATTCCTTGTGGCCGGTGACTAGGCTCGCGGAGTTTTTGACCGAATGAATATGCTCGCTTGTTAGACCGAGCCCCTCGACCCTGAAGCTTATGTAGACGCCGTTTAATTTGACACTTATCTTATCGCCGATGTTTATTCCGTTTGCCGCGGCGAAATTCACGTCCAGCACGGCGCCGCCCCGGCTTTTTAAGCCGCCTTTTATGATTTTCGGTGTATCGAGCGTGTTTTTATCGGGCAGGGCGTAAAGACGCAGGGCCGGTTTGCCTTCAAGGCCGGCTTCGGCGTTCGCGACAAAGCGCTTTTCGGCGGCTTTAACTCCGCTGATCCTTTTAACGCCCCACATATCTTTT
>JAUZPW010000222.1 GCA_030705725.1 Bacillota bacterium | reverse complement strand
GAAAAGGAACTGTTCCTTTTTAACCAGGGCACTTTCTACCGCAGCTATAATAAATTCGGCGCGCATATCGGAGTAAAGGGCGGTACTGCGGGCGTATTTTTTACGGTCTGGGCTCCGACCGCAAAAAGTGTGTGCGTTGCCGGCTCCTTTAACGGTTGGCGGCAGGGTGAGTGCTGTTTGGCGCCCCTTGGAAGCTCCGGCGTATGGTCTGCGTTTATCCCCGGTATCGGCACGGGGGAACCTTATAAGTATCTTATAGAAACGCCCCGGGGTGAACTTCTCTATAAGGCCGACCCTTTTGCTTTTTTTGCCGAGGTAAGACCGGGAACGGCATCGCGTACAGCGGATATTTCGGATTATCTGTGGCATGACGAGGGCTGGCTTAAAGCCCACCGAGCCAAATCCCACTTTAACCTCCCCATGAATATTTATGAGGTGCATTTAGGCTCGTGGAAGCAGCACGAAGTGATGCAGTCGAATGAGGCGGAAACGCTTGCGTCAAGGTTCTACACATATCGGGAGCTTTCCGAAGCTCTCGTCCCGTATGTTAAGGATATGGGATATACTCATATTGAAATAATGCCCGTTATGGAGCACCCTTTCGACGGTTCCTGGGGCTATCAGGTGACTGGGTATTACGCGCCGACGAGCCGTTACGGAAAACCCCAGGATTTTATGTATTTTATCGACGCCTGCCACAATTCGGGTATCGGCGTTATTCTCGACTGGGTTCCGGGCCATTTTTGCCGCGACGCCCACGGGCTTGGACGGTTTGTCGGGGACAAGCTCTATGAAATCAGCGATCATATACAGTGGGGCACGCATATATTTGATTTCGGCAGAAGTGAAGTCAAGAGCTTCCTTTTAAGCAACGCTCTGTTCTGGCTCGATAAATATCATATAGACGGGATCCGCGTGGACGGCGTTTCAAGCATGCTGTACCTTAATTACGGCGTACCGGACGGAGCCCCACGCAAAAAAAACAGCCTCGGCGGAGAAGAAAACCTTGAGGCGGTTTCGTTTCTCAAAGAGTTTAACAGGATCGTCGGCGAATATTTCCCCGGCGTGTTTACGGCGGCCGAGGAAAGCACATCCTGGCCGCTTGTTACATATCCTCCGGATAAGGGCGGTCTCGGCTTTCACTATAAATGGGACATGGGCTGGATGAACGACACGCTTAAATATATGTCGCTCGGTTTTCCCGAACGTTCCAGTAACCAAAAGCTGCTCACGTTCGGCATGATGTACTCTTTTTCAGAAAACTTTATCCTCCCACTGTCGCATGACGAGGTTGTCCACGGCAAACACTCGCTAATAGAGCGCATGCCGGGGGATTACTGGCGGCAGTTCGCAGGTTTAAGGCTTCTTTCCCTTTATCAGCTCTGCCGCCCCGGCGCAAAGCTGAATTTTATGGGCAACGAGTTCGGCCAGTTTATCGAGTGGCGCTTCTATGACGGACTGGACTGGCTTCTTCTCGGCTATGAAACCCATAGAAAGCATAAGGACTTTATTAAAGCGTTAAATATACTGTACCGCGAGGAACCCGCTCTCTGGGAAATAAACTACGACTGGCGGGGTTTTAAATGGATTGACGCCGATAACTCAAAGCAAAGCATACTGATTTTTATGCGCCGAGCCGAAGCGGAGCCGGATTTTATCATCGCAGTTTTCAATTTTAAGCCCGAAACCTATAAGAACTTCAGAATAGGTGTGCCGTTTATCGGAAAATATATTGAATTAATAAATTCAGACGAGCAAAGATTCGGCGGCAGCGGGAAAGTTAATTCCGGCATGCTGATGACCCACGATATCCCTATGCACGGTCAGAAGCAGTCGCTCGAAATAACGGTTCCGCCCTTGGGCGGCGCGTTACTCAAACCTTTTAGCATAGAATATGAAACAGAAAAATCACAGGAGGGCGTAAATGTTCACTGGTAAAGAGGATTTTTTGCTTTTGCTTCAGACAGAGGCAGCCGGACTATTCGGTAAGCCGCTTAAATATTGCGGTAAAAGCGAACTATATGAAACGCTTGTCAGAATTGTTTCCAGCGAGGCCGCTATCATTCGTTCCGAAACCCGGCAAACGGCATTAAAGAACAGCGGTAAGGAAGTTTTCTATTTTTCAATGGAATTTCTTATAGGCAAACTGCTTAAAAACTATCTTATAAACCTTGGTATTGAAAATATAGTCCGCGATGGTATGAAAGACCTTGGTCTTGAGCTTCAGGAACTGTACGATTACGAGCGCGAGCCCGGGCTCGGCAACGGCGGACTCGGGCGGCTCGCAGCTTGCTATTTAGACTCAGCCGCCTTTCTCGGCGTGCCATGTTCCGGGATGGGCATACGCTATCGTTTCGGTTTTTTCACTCAAAGGATATTGGACGGGTGGCAGATTGAGGAACCCGACACCTGGCTCGATAACGGCTTCCCGTGGGAAACGCCACACACAGACGAAGCCGTAACCGTCAAGTTCGGCGGCGTTGTTGATAAAAACTATACTAACGGAAAGATGTCTTTTCTTTACAGGGACTATAGTGTTATAAGCGCCGTTCCCTACGATGTCCCGGTCATCGGCTACGGAGGCAAAACCGTAAATAAGCTTCGCCTTTGGCATGCGTTGCCGATTCACGAGGTATTCGACCTTGAGGCATTTAACAGCGGTGATTATTCAAAGGCGTTTCGCAACAGGAACGAAACCGAGGCCATAACCGCGGTGCTTTACCCGGACGACAGCAGCGCCTCCGGCCGGGAACTGCGTTTAAAGCAGGAATATTTTCTCGTGGCGGCGGGTGTCGGCTCGATACTCAGGGATTATAAAGCAAGCCGCGGAGGCGAAGAACTCGCATGTTTCCCCGACCGTGTAAATATTCATATCAACGACACGCATCCCTCCCTTTGCGCGCCCGAGCTGATGCGCCTGCTTCTCGACGAGGAAAACCTCGAGTGGGACGAAGCGTGGGTAATAACCTCAAAAACAATATCCTATACAAATCATACAGTCATGCCAGAGGCTCTCGAGAAATGGCCCATTGATATGTTCCGGCGCCTGCTTCCGAGAATCTACATGATAGTCGAGGAAATCGACCGTAGATTCAGGGAATCCGTTGACAAAACCGTGCCCGCCCCGCAGGAAATACTCAAATCAACCGCAATACTCTGGGACGGTCAGGTGCGTATGGCAAATCTCTCTGTAATAAGCAGTTTTTCCGTTAACGGAGTTTCGGCCATTCACACAGGCATTCTGGAATCGGAAACACTTAAGGAATTTTACGAACTTATGCCGCATAAATTCAATAACAGGACAAACGGTGTCAGCCACCGGCGTTTCCTGCTTGAATCAAACCCCGGCCTTTCCCGGCTTATAACCGAAGCAATAGGGCCGAGGTGGGTGGGAGATGCGGCGGAGCTTAAGAATCTTCTTGCTTTTAAGGATGACCCCGTTTTTCTTAGTCGTCTAAGCGGTGTAAAGCGTGAAAACAAGGTGAGGCTCGCAGACTTCATTAAGCAAAAAAATAATATCTACGTAGATCCGGACTCTGTTTTTGACGTCCAGGTAAAACGGATACACGCTTATAAACGCCAGCTTCTTTTTGCTTTTAAGG
>JAUZPW010000221.1 GCA_030705725.1 Bacillota bacterium | reverse complement strand
GTTTTGAGACTAAAGTGCGTCAAGCCTGTATAACAGGCTTGACAGTGTGTCTTTTTCGACGCGCATGTCGCCGAAAAAGACGAAATTTAAGTTTTGAAAAACTTGTTCACACTCTCTTCGTTCGCGCAAAGCAAGTTTTACAAAACGCGCATGCAAGCGCAGAATCAGAGTTGCCAACAATCTAAAATCGGGCTTAAGCAGCCCGATTTTTTTATCGATATGTTTTATTTGCGCAGCGCTTTTTTTACGGCGGGGGCTATAAGGAATGCCGCCGCGGCGCCTATAAGCGCCGTAACGAGCTGCGGCCAGGAAAAAGCGACGCTAAGCACTTTGACCTGCTGGGGCTTGAGAGCCGGTAGAAACGGCAGGAGAAGCTTAACAATCCCTACAAACAGCACAAGGAATTTAACCGCCGCTCCGCACAAAATGGCTATCGTATCGGTCAAAACCCCGGACTTTTTATCCGTGATAAAAACGGTGACCAAAACTATAGCCGCATTTCCGAGAGCTATGAGCGGCAAAAGCTGCGGGAACGCCGGCCCGATACCGAGAAAGAAGGCAAAAAACGGGGACAGCACGGCGACCGCCAAGCCTGAAGCCATGCCCGCCGTGACACCCGACATTACGAGCACGAGGTTTACAAGAGAGCCTGTTACGAACTGGCCCATATTTCTGCTGATAAACTGGAAAATGATAAGAACAGCCAGGAAAAGAGCCGTTCTTGTTGTCCATTGGATTTTTTTATCCATTTGTGTTTCCTCCCGAATTGTCATTTGATATTTTGTTTTATACATAGTACTATAGAAACAGTCTTGTGTCTGTTGCCATAGCAACAAAGGAGGAAGAATGAAGGAATATTTTGATAATTTATTAACATATGAGCTTTTTTGCGGTTTGATTAAAAGCGAGCTTGAGCAATTTTTGACCTGTATGAGCTGCCGGACCGTCGGCTACAAAAAAGGGGAGACAATCCTTTTGGCCGGAAACCCCGTCAGCGAGTTCGGACTTATTCTGTCGGGCGAAATAGAAGCGTCTCAGGAAGATTTTTCGGGTGACCGCGTTATTATAAACCATTTATGCGCGCCGGAAATGTTTGCCGAGGTTCTCGCGTGCTCGTCCGGACGCAAAAGCCCGGTTACGATCACGGCGCTTTCAAAAACCGACGTTTTGTACCTTAACTATTCGCGGCTTTCGTCCTGCTGCAAAAACGGCTGTGCGGCGCACAACAGAATAATTCAGAATATGCTGAAGATTATTGCCGACAAGTATTTCGCGCTTAACGACAGGATAGGCTATCTTATAAAAAAAAGCGTGCGTTCTAAGCTCTCTTACTATCTGCTTAATGAATCCGAAATCAGCGGCTCGGACACTTTTTCCGCCGCGCTCAGCAAAACGAGCCTGTCTTTTTTCATAAACGCCGACCGCTCCGCAATGTCGCGCGAGCTCTCGCGAATGAGGGCGGAGGGGCTGATTGACTACGACCGGAAAAGCTATACCCTTAAAAAGCCCGGCTTACTTAAAGAAATGATCTGAAAACGGTTCAGATACCAATAGACGTAAAAGGGCGGGGACGGCTTCACTTAGGCTGTCCCCGCCTTTTTATTTAACATTCATCAGGAAATTATACGAATTTCTGCTTAGCGGGACTGATTGCTGGATTCAATTATTTCCCATGCCTTTGCAACCGCGCCGAGAGCATTCTGTAAATAAAGCTGTTTCTGCTGATCTCCGTTTTCCTGCTGAATCTTCTGTTGGCAAAGATTAATCTGCTGATTCGCAACCTGAAGCTGCTGTCCGACTTGCTGTACGAAATTGTTTGTCATATTCGCACCTCCTAACATATAAAAGCTATTTGATAGCTTTCACTGTTTGGCGAAATCTTAATTAAAAAAGCAGAGGTAAATTTTTGAAATGTTTATTGGCGCTGAAAAAAGCCGGGACGCGGTAAGTTCACCGCACCGCCCCGGTTTTTTATATTGTTTTTGGGGCTGTCAGATCATACCGTGCATAAGCTGTGCAATCATCTTGGCGGTCTGAGCCCGGGTGGCGTATTCCTCCGGCGCGAAACTGCCGTCGCTGTTTCCCGATATGATGCCTGCCCGCTGCGCCGCAGTCACAGCGTCTATTGCGTAAGGAGCGATTTTGCCGCTGTCGGTGAACGTTGCGGCGCTGTTTGCTTTTAACAGGGTTATGCCTTTTTTTTCGGCATACCGCGCGATTATTACAGCGATATCCTGGCGGGTTATATATGCTTTCGGGTCAAACCTGCCGTTTGAGCCGGTGGTTACTCCGGCGGCGTACGCCCATTCGACCGCCTTGAAATACCAGTCCGCTGTCGAAACGTCTGAAAACGACGGGGCCGCGTATCCGTCCGGGGCGGAGCCTGAGAGATTTGCCATTATCGTTATAAACTCAGCCCTTGTTATGTTTGCGTCAGGGCTGAACACGCCGTCTTTACCGCCGCTTATAATTCCCCTTGCGGCGAGATAATTCACATAATCACCGTACCAGCCGGAAACGTCCTTAAAACCGACGTCGTTATAGGCGACCGCATACACGGAGAAATGCTCCGTTGCAAAGGTTACCATACCGGTCGAAGGGTTATATATGCAGCCCGGTATCATGGTCATACTGCCGCTTCCTGAAATGTAATAGATGACGATTTTATTCGGATCCTCGCCGGGGGCAAGCTTATACGGGATGCTGACCGTTGCCTTACCGCCGCCCAGGTCGGAAATCGCCTTATTGTCGGAAGTAACGGTCAGGTTATAAACCGGCCTGCCGCCGACCTTTTCCCTGTCCTCCTGACTAAGATTGCCGGGGCTCATCAGTTTTGCCGTGATACTAAAGTCGCCTGTTCCCTTTGCTTTTATTTCGGACAGGGCAGCCTTGTCAAAGGTCACGCTTACAGCAGGGGACGATAAGGTCAGCGCGTCGATCCCGCCGCCCGCGGCTTTATTAAACGCCGCCCGGGGCATCGTGACCGAGACGCCTGTTATATTATCGGACGTTTTAACATTGATTATAAGCTCAGTCTTATCTGACTCTTTTCCTTTCGCGTCTTCCGCCGCCTTAGACACCGCGCTGCCGATCTGCTCTTCCGTGATGCTGGCCGAGGCGACGCCGTTTGAGCTGCTGCCTGCTGACACTTCCGTTACGGCCGTTGTTGTGCCGTTTTTAGTGTCTACAGCGGCGCTCGGAGGCTTTATCTTGCTGCCGCCGCTGTTTCCCGAGGGAGGCGTCGGTATTGCCGTTACGGTTATAACTATCTCGCCAAAAACGGCGGGAGTATTGACGGACGCTGCGCGGACGGTAACGCTGCCCGCGGCCTTGGCTGTCAAAACGCCTGTATTTTCGTCTATTGAAGCAAATCCGCTTCCGGTTGAGATGCTCCATTTAACCGAATCCGCTATACCGGAGGGGATAAACGACGACGTCATCTGCAGAGTGGAGCCGCTTTGCACGGTTTTGGCGCCGGAGGCTCCGGAGACCGTTATTCCCGTCAGCACGGGAGGCGGCGAGTTAACTGTAATAGAGGTTTCGCCGTAAACGGCGGGAGTATTGACGGACGCTGCGCGGACAGTCGCGCTGCCCGCGGCCTTGGCTGTCAAAACGCCTGTATTTTCGTCTATTGAAGCAAAT
>JAUZPW010000220.1 GCA_030705725.1 Bacillota bacterium | reverse complement strand
CGTTAAGCTGGCCTTCAAGGCGGCCGAGGATACTAACGATCTTGTAATAATAGGAATCAAACCGACTTATCCCGCCACAGGGTATGGATATATCCAGATTGAAGGGAAAGCGGCCGGGGATGCTTTTCCGGTACGCAGGTTTATTGAGAAACCGGACATTGAAACTGCGAAAAAGCTCACGAGATCGCAGAATTTTTTATGGAACAGCGGCATTCTTCTGGGCAATGCCGAGACTATTGCGGACAGCGTAAAACAGTTCCTGCCCGACCATTTTGAAAAATTGGCACAGGCAATAAAATATATCGGCAAACCGGATTTTTCGCAGCGTTTGGATGACGCTTACAGCAATATTGAAAGCATTTCGTTCGATTACGGAGTACTCGAAAAAAGCAGCCGCATTAGGGCTGTCAGAGGCGTTTTCGACTGGGACGATATCGGAAGTCTTGATGCGCTGGCCAAAACATTTCGTTCCGACGGCAAAGGCAATTTAGTGAAAGGCGACCATTTCGGCATCGGCACAAGCAATTGCGTAATTTACAGCGAAGATACGCCGATCACCACCGTCGGTGTTGATAACATGATAATCGCGGTGCTTAAAGATACGGCGCTTATTTGCCCGAGAAACAGATCGCAGGATATCAAATCACTTGTCGATCTGCTCAGAAGCAACGGCTGCTCTTATCTGACGTAACCGTTCCGGCTATTTTTAGGGAGAAATACTGTTTATACGGCATTGAGGAAGGAGAAAACGCTTTCGGTATTTTTCCTTCCCGTGCCGGTTTTTATCTTATCAACGTATCTGATTCTTGATACAGGGAGAACTCAAATGCAGAATAATGAAAATTTAATAAAATTGTACAGAACCATGATCGAAATAAGGATGATTGAAAAAAAAATAGAGGATGAGTATAAATTCGACCAGATAAAAACGCCGATCCACCTCTCCATCGGACAGGAAGCCGTTGCAGCCGGCGTCTGCATAAATCTCAGAAAAGACGATTATCTTTTTGGAACGCACCGCAGCCATTCGCAGTATATCGCCAAGGGCGGAGACATTAAAAAAATGTTTGCCGAGCTATATCTTGGAAAGGACGGGTGCTCAAAGGGCCGGGGCGGCTCGATGCACCTTGTCGATCCCGAAGCGGGAATCTTGGGGTCTTCGGCTATCGTCGGCGGCAATATCCCTCTGGGAACAGGCACAGCGCTTGCCTCGGCACTGCGGCATAACGACAGGGTGACGGCGGTATTTTTCGGCGACGGAGCGGTGGACGAGGGAACGTTTCACGAAAGCCTGAATTTTGCCTCGCTAAAAAAGCTGCCCGTAGTTTATATCTGCGAAAATAACCTTTACGCAATCAACTCTCCTGTTTCGGCAAGGCATTCAGGCGATATTTACGACTGGGCACGCGGATATGGAATTCCCAGCTATAAAATTGACGGCAACGATGTCATGCAGGTCGCGGATTATTCGGAAAGGGCCGTATCGCGCTGCAGAAAAGGCGAAGGCCCGACCTTCCTTGAATGCTCCACCTACCGGTGGAAGGGGCATATCGGCACGGCGGACGACGCGGGGCCGGGTTACCGGCCTAAATCCGAATACGATTATTGGGTATCGAAGTGCCCGATAAGGTGGTACCGCGAATACCTGAAACAAACCGGCATCCTGAACGAGGAAACGGACGAGGGCATTCGCCGGGAAACAGAAAAGCTCATTCAGGACGCATTTGAGTTCGCTCTGGCGTCTTCCAAGCCTTCGCCGGACGAACTTATGGAATTTGTTTATGCAGATTAAGGAGGTTAATTATGCCCTGGACGACGATACAGGTCGAAAAGCTAGATAATTTTTTTATAAAGGGAGAATCAACGTCTGAGCGGACGATAACGTACAGCCAGGCGATTCTTGAAGCTACGGATCAGTCTCTTGAACGCGACCCCAGAGTCTTTGTTTTGGGAGAGGGTATTGACGACCCCTCCGGAGTATTCGGGACAACGAAAGGGCTTCAGGAAAAATACGGGAAAGAAAGAGTTTTTGATACTCCCATTTCGGAAAACTCGCTGACTGGCATAGCCTCCGGCGCTGCTATGGCCGGCTTAAGGCCGATTTTTATTCACAGCAGGATGGATTTTCTTATAATTTCACTTGATCAGCTAGTTAATCACGCCTGCAAATGGAGCTATATGTTTGGAGGAAAGGTAAAAGTTCCGCTTGTCGTCCGAACGGTCAGCGCGCGAGGCTGGGGTTCGGGCGCGCAGCACTCGCAGTGCGTTCAGGGAATGCTGATGAATGTGCCTGGCCTGAAAATCGCGGCGCCGGCCACGCCCTACGACGCCAAAGGACTGCTTGTCTCCAGCATCATAGATAACGGCCCGGTTTTGTTTGTCGAGCACCGGTGGTTATATAAAACGATAGGAAACGTGCCGGAGCCTCTTTACTCCATTCCGTTCGGAAAAGGAATCATCAGAAAAGAGGGCGGCGATATCACGATAGTCGCCGTTTCCTGGATGGTGGTTGAAGCGCTTAAAGCTGCGGAAAAACTGGCAGAGTGCAATATTTCGGCCGAGGTTATCGACCTGAGAACAATAAAGCCGATTGACGAAGAGATTATTTTCAGCTCGCTTAAAAAGACCGGCGCCCTGCTGGTCGCGGACACCGGGTGGAAAAGCGGAGGGGTCGCGTCCGAAATATCCGCTGTCGTTTCGGAAAAGGCGTTTCATTTATTAAAGAGGCCTGTCGTGAGAGTATGCTGCCCGGATGCTCCGACCCCCGCAAGCGATATTCTGGAGAAGGCTTATTATCCCGATTCGGATACCATTTGCAAAGAAGCAGTCCGTTTGCTGAAAGGCGGGGATTCCGTTGGATAAGTTTATCGAGCGGGACTGCCTCAGCTGTCTTAATAAGATCGACCTTGATCCGTTATCCGGCAAGACCGTATATGTAGCCGGCGCAAACGGCCTTATCGGGACGTATATCATTTATATGCTGCACCTTGCAAATCTTAAAAAAAGCGCCGGAATCAATATCATCGCGATCAGCAAAAATAATCCCTGCGAAAAACTTAGCGATATTTTCCGAGATCATTACGCTTTTTATACGGCCGACCTTGCGAACCCCGAAAATTTAGTTTTCCCGCAAAAAGCGGATTATATCGTTCACGGCGCGACTTACGCGCAGCCCAATAAATTTATTAAAAACTATAACGAAACAATACGTTTAAACACTGCGGCGACGGAGTATTTTCTTAAAAAGGCCAAACAGGAGGGCTCAAGATTATTGTTTTTAAGCTCGTCCGAGGTTTACGGCGAGCCGGACGACGCGCATATCCCCACAAAGGAGGACTATCCGGGCCTTTGCTCCCCGGTCGGCGTCAGAGCGATCTACTCGGAATCAAAGCGCATGGGAGAGACTCTCTGCTTCGCATATAAAAACTTCGAATCGGTAGACGCTAAAATCGCGAGAATTTCGATGAGCTACGGCCCCGGCGTGGGAATAAACGACGAGCGGCTGCTGGGTAATTTTATAAAGCAGGCTATATATGAAAAAAGAATCGTCATGCTTGACGACGGAAGCAAAAAAAGAACCTTCTGTTATATCGCCGATTGCGTCCTGATGCTGCTCAATGTTTTGCTTTACGGAAAAGATTTT
>JAUZPW010000022.1 GCA_030705725.1 Bacillota bacterium | reverse complement strand
GTGCTCAGCGACTGCTCGATGGACTGCTCGTCTCCAATGTCCGCGAATATATTGTCGAAAACCGCGACGCTTGAGCGGTCGTCAACCGGTATATGCAGCCCGCACTGCACCATCAGCGTCAGAAGCCCCAGCGTTTTAAGGCTCACCGTTTTGCCGCCGGTGTTGGGCCCCGTTATAATGAGCGTGTCGAAGGAGCCTCCGATCATAATGTCGATCGGCACGGCTTTATTTTTTTCGAGAAGCGGATGCCTCGCGTGACGCAGGCATGTGACCCCGTTTTCAGTAAGCTCCGGCTCCTCAGCCCTCATTTTATATGAAAGCGAGGCCTTCGCAAAAATAAGGTCAAGCGCGCAAAGAGCCCTGAAATCCTCAGCGATGGAAGAAGCGCTCTGCGCAACCTCGGCAGAAAGCGACGCGAGCACGCGCTCTATTTCCTTCTTTTCCTCAGCCGAAAGGAGCCTCAGTTTGTTGTTAAGCTCGACGACCGGAAGCGGCTCTATAAAAATCGTCGCGCCGGAGGATGAAACGTCGTGCACAAGGCCTGGGAAAGCGGATTTGAATTCGGCTTTGACGGGAACGACGTAGCGTTCGCCGCGCATTGTGATTATGGATTCCTGCAAAACCTTCTGGTAGCCCGGGGAGCTTATAATCTTGTTCAGCGTGTCGCGCACTTTTGAATTTGCGAGGCGCATCTGCTTTCTGATTTCAAAAAGCTCGGGACTCGCGCGGTCCGCCATTTCCTCTTCCGAGACAATCGCGTCTAAAATACGCCTCGACAGCGAACGGTTTCCCGTAAGTGACGAAAAGAGCGGGTCAAGCGACGTGCGTTCTTCCTTTTCCATGGCATACCGCAAAACCGCGTCCGCCGCGTTTAAGAGCGCCGCAATGTCGAGAAGCTCGCGCATATTCAGAATGCCGCCCATAGATGCCCGGGAAAGCGCTCCCTGCATGCTTTTAACGCTCGCCATCGGTGGGCTTCCGTACCGTCCCGTAAGCTTTTTTGCGTCGCTGCACTCGAGCAGGCGGCGGCGGATTACGTCAACATCGGTTTCGGGATAAAGCTTTAAACAGTTTTCCTTCGCTTCCTCGATCGACGCCTCTTCGGAAAGAAGCTTAAGCACCGAGGGAAGCTCCAGCGTTTTGACCGATTTATCAAAAATCATGTTCATACACCCAGATTAAAAGACTTGTAATATGAAAGCGTGCGGAATTCATGCTCAAGCTGAGCCAAAGCAAACGCCTCGCACACCTCGTTCAGCCGGTCGAGAGGCTCTCCGTCCAGTGAAAATGAAAAAATTCTTTTAAGGTCTGCCGAAAGTATATAACGCATAGCGTAAAGCGTGCCCTGGGGCAGCGGCAGGCTTAAGCCCCGCGGTATGCTGCCGCGGCAGCCCCCGCAGTGCAGTATGCCGTTTTGCAGATTAAGAAACGGCGTTTCCGGCTCTTTTTTGCATATACCGCAATGTGATATAGCCGGTTCAAAGCCGGACAGCGCCAGGAGCCTCAGCTCAAAAGCCGGCTTAATTATTTTTTCGGGGATTTTAAGCTTCGAGAGAGCGTAAAGGGCGTTTAACGAAAGCCTCAGAATATCGGCGGTCGGCACGTCGCTGTCGCCCGTAAGATCCAGAAGCTCCATAAAATACGACGCGAGCGACAATGCTGTAATCTCTTTTGAAAGCTCAAAAAACTGCTCCTTCGTCTCGGCGGAATCGATCTTCAGATATCCGCGCCCTTCGAAAAAAGTGAAGCTTCCGTATGAAAAAAGCTGGGTCGCGGCAAGAAGCTTGGAGCCGCGCCCTCTCGAACCCGGCGCGAGCGCCTTAAGCTTCCCGTGGTTTGCGGTAAGGATATAAACATATTTGTCAGTATCCTTGAAATCAACGTTCTTAATCACGATACCGTCGTCAGTAATATGCATTTTTACCCCTCGGATTATGTAGGCGCGTTTTATTTTCCGCGCCTTTTGCCTCTGCCTTTAACATCGGACGAGCCGTTAAGTGCCGAATAAGCCGTATATGCTTCCGGAAGTCCCGTTTTCATAAAAAGCCGGAACATTCCGTCGTCTTCCTTGCGCATGTAAATAACACCTCGGATAAAGCATTCTCCGGCTCTGGTATCCTTATACCGGCCAAATTCAGGTCAAATTAAAGCTAATTGTCATCATATCCAAAATTTCTTATCATGGACGCGTTATTTTTCCAGCCTTCCTTTACCTTGACCCACAGCTCAAGATAAACCTTGGCGTTTAAGAATCGCTCCATGTCAAGCCGCGCAAGCCCGCCGACCTTTTTAAGCATAGCGCCGTTTTTTCCGATTATGATCCCCTTGTGGCTTTGCTTTTCACAGAATATAGTGGCGCCTACGTCAATGACGCCGTTTTCCCTTTCCGTAAATTCCGTAATTTCAACTGCCGTGCCGTGCGGAACCTCATGCTCGAGCAGCCCGAGAAGCTTTTCCCGGATTATTTCTGAAAGAAGCATTTTTTCCGGCTGATCGGATACCATTCCGGCGGGAAAAAGCTGGGGCCCTTTCTCGGCGAATTTTTCGATTTCGTCCAGAAGCTCTTTAAGCCCGTCTCCGGTTTTGGCTGAAACCGGCACGACCGCGGAAAACGGGTACGCTTCGCTGTACATCGAAATAACCGGAAAAAGGGCTTCCTTTTTAACGGTATCGATTTTGTTGACGGCAAGAACAGCGGGAATGCCGCTTTCCTTAAACGTGGCGATAAGCGCTTCCTCCGCTTTTCCGATTCGATCCGAGGGTTCCGCCACCATTATGGCTGCGTCTACCGACGAAACGGTGCTTCTGACGACCTTCGACATATAGTCACCCAGAAGCGTGTTGGCCTTGTGCATGCCGGGCGTGTCCAGCAAAACGAACTGACACTCGCCGCGGTTTAATATTCCTGTGATTCTCGTTCTCGTCGTCTGGGGCTTGTTTGAAACTATCGCGATCTTCTCGCCCACGAGGGCGTTCGTTAGCGTTGATTTTCCGACGTTCGGCCGTCCTACGAGCGAAACCATTACGTTTTTGATTATATCCATTTGTCTCTCCTCTTGCCTATTGAAAAAAACACCGCAGCCGGAACGGTTAACAGAAGTACCAGAGCCGCCGGCTGCATTAAAAATGAAATAATGTGATTAAAATTTTCTTTGTTCAGGAATAAAACAGCGCCGGTCAGAAACGCAAAAACGGCGCAAACCAGAACGGCGCCCGCCGAAATATCCTTTATGGCCTTTATCCTGACGCTGTATTCGGCGCTCATAATGTCGCAAACGCGTTCTACGGCGGTATTCAGAAGCTCAGTCGCCATAACGGAGGCAAAGCAAAGGAACAATACTGAAAATTCCAAAGCGCCGAATTTTGCTGCAATTCCCAGCACCGACGCGTAAAATGCGGCACAGATGTGGATTCTGAAATTGCGTTCGTTTCTAAGGCACAGAACTATCCCTCTAAAGGCGCAGGCAAAGCTCTGTCTCAGTTTCCTTATATCCATTCTTCACCTCGAAAGCCCGAGCCGTGAAAGCACCCGTTCCTCGTGCTCGCGCATAAGCCCGGCGTCAGCCTCGCCCCGCTCGTGATCGTAGCCCAGCAGATGCAGCATTGAATGCACGGTTAAAAATCCAAGCTCGCGTGAAACGCCGTGGCCGTATTCCAGAGCCTGCGCAACCGCGCGCTCGACGGATAAAACAACGTCGCCCAAAAAAACCGCGCCGTCTTCGAATCCATCGTTTTCGAGGCTCTCTTTAGCCTTTCCGTTATAAAACTCCCACATCGGAAAAGATAAAACGTCGGTTGCTTTGTCAATGCCCCGGTGCTCTTTGTTTATTTCACGGATTCCGGCGTCGTCCGTAAGCGAAACCGATACCTCCGCGTTTTTCTCAAACGCTTCCGATTTCAGCGTTTCTCGCACGCATGCGCGGATCGTCTTTTCCGACTGCTTGTCTTCAAGAACGCCTCGTTTTTTACGATAAACGGATACTTTTACCGTCATTTCGTTTTGTCCCTTCGCCTGAACTTTCTTCCTGTATCGCTGCTTTCGTATTTTTCGTAGGCTTTTATTATTCTCTGCACAAGCTCGTGCCGCACCACGTCTCTGTCCGTCAGAATGCACTGGGCGATTCCGTCTATATCTCTCAGAATTTTCGCAGCCTCTTTAAGCCCGCTTTTTTTAGTGCCCGGCAGGTCTATCTGGGTAACGTCGCCCGTCACGACCGCCTTGGAGTTGAAGCCGATCCTGGTTAAAAACATTTTCATCTGCTCGGGCGTCGTGTTCTGCGCCTCGTCGAGAATTATAAACGAATCGTCCAGGGTCCTGCCGCGCATATAGGCAAGCGGCGCGACCTCTATATTTCCGCGCTCGAGATAGCGCTGATAGCTTTCCGTGCCGAGCATATCGAAGAGCGCGTCGTAAAGCGGCCTTAAATACGGATCTACCTTGTTTTGAAGATCGCCCGGCAAAAAACCGAGTTTTTCGCCCGCCTCGACCGCGGGGCGCGTCAGAATGATCCTGTTTATCTTTTTATCGCGGAACGCGGAAACTGCGCAGGCGACGGCAAGGTATGTCTTGCCCGTTCCCGCCGGCCCTATCCCAAGCGTCACCGTGTTTTTGTTAATCGCTTCGACGTAGCGTTTCTGCCCCAGAGTTTTAGCTTTTACGGGCTTGCCTTTGGCCGTAATGCAGACTATGTCGTGGACAAGCTCCGATACCTTTTCCTCTTGCCCGTCGTTCACGAGCGAAACTATATACTGGACGTTCTGCACGCTTATTGGCTCGCCCTTGGACGACAGCGTCAGAAGCGCCGTAACCGCTTTCGCGGCTTTCATCACGTTTTCGGGCTCTCCCGAAACCTTAAGCTCCGTGTCGCGGTTAACGACCGTTACGTCAAACTCGCGTTCAAGCACCTTGATATTCTCGTCAAACGAACCGAACAAATTGATGATCTGTTCCATTCTCTCAACGTTTATTGTCTGCTGAAGCATTTTACACCCTCTTTATGTTAAGGTACTTCCGTAATTCCCCGCTCCAGGGCAATTTCCTCGAGGCATTCCGCGTTTAGCGTCACGACGACGGCGCCGTTTTTCGCGTCTACTTTACAGCTAGAAGTCTTAACCGATCCGCCCTGTATGATTCTTGAAAGCCGCCTCAAAAGCGTCCGCTTCGCCTCCGTGCTTATTTGGCCCGAAACCGAACGCACTTTTTCCGGTATATATTCGGTATAGGTTTCGGTGACGACCGAAACCGGCAGATACATGCTTTTGTTTATGATTATCTTTTCTTTTTCAATCATTTTATCACAAAAGTCAAAAGGAATACTACTGTTTAAATATAAATTTACCCTGGTCGTTCCGAATATAAGCGCTAATCTTTTTTTCTTGTTTCCCGTGTACTTTTTTCTTATGTATTTTTCCGGCGCCCGCCCGTAAAGTTTATACCAGGTTCTTGCCTGCACCTCGGCAAGCGAGTGGACGCGGCGTATCCCCGCGGTCTCGCTGTCAAGGACGCCCGTAACGAGAATATCGCCTCTTAAGACGGTCTGTCCCGGCTTAAAAAGCGCTTTTCCTTCCTTGACGTTCATTTTGCTTATTACGCCGGTTTTCTCCGCCACAATATCGCACGGCTCCCCGCGCGGTATCATATACGGGGTTTCCTCCCGCTCCCGGACTACGACCTCGGCGTGCGTGCCCTTTATATTGATAGCTATCCACGACAGCATATCCACTTCGCTAAGCATATTATTTTTAAGCTCCGAAGCGATAATTTTGTTTTTTCTGACGCCGGTTTTAAGGCCAAGTCCATTTAGCGCCTTCATGATCTGAGCCGGGGTCGTGTACGTGCAGCCGACGATCTCGATAGTCCAAATGAACGAGGTAAGATAAAGAAGGAGCAGCACCGCCGCGACAGCGCCGCCCCACAGCGCGTAGCGCCAGCGGTAGCGGTGCACGAGGAACGGGACGCCCGCCTTTTTTCTTATTTTTACTCTGGTCATCGTTTTCTTTGCGTATTTTCTGATTCTTCGGAAACCGTCCACCCGCATAGTGACTTCTATTACGTTGTTGCCCGTGCGTTTTATATCCCAGAATTCAATCCCGTTAAAGGCGCACATATTAATCAGGCGCTCGGTGTAGTCGCCTTTCATCTCAACTCTGACGTTGCCGCGCAAAAAATTTATAAGCTTAAGCAGCATCGCGCATCCATCCTAAACGCTGAATTCAATTTTTGTGATCGAGCCCGTAAGGGAAAGTCCGTCAGTATTCATAGCCTTCATGGACAGTCCGTTCCCCTCACCGGAAACGACCATGTTTTTGCAGTTTATTCTGATAAGCTCGTCGGTATACTCCGAGATTCCCTCATGCCCTTCCAGAATAAGGTGGCAGTTCCCGTCTATTGAAATGCGGGCAGTTCTAGTAACGGAGCTTACCGGTATGTCGAGCCTCCGTGCGACCTTCCCAAGACCTCTTGTTATTAAGCCCGCTTTCTTTTTGCCTTTCGCCATCGATCCCACCTCTCATAATCTCTATGCAAAAATGTTAATAAAATTGACTAAAGCGTTCATATTCTTATATCGGGGGAGGTGAGGGAATGATCGAGGATAAACGGGAAAGGCGGTTTCTGTATTTTTTTATTACATTTTTTCTGGTTTTGCTTTTATCGGCCGGGCTGGCGCTTTATTCAAAAGAAACAATGAGCGCCGCAAGGTCAAGCATTCATATGTGTTTGGATGTAGTCGTTCCCTCCCTCTTCCCGTTTCTGACCGTTTCATCCCTGTTCATCGAGCTCGGCCTCGCCTCATTTGTCGGCTCCGCGCTAAACGGCGCGATGCACCGCCTGTTCGGGGTAAGCGGCGCGTGCGCCCCGGCTTTCGCGCTGGGTCTCATAGGGGGTTATCCCGTCGGCGTCAAAACGGCTGTTTCTTTGTACGAAAAGAAACTCTGCACAAAGGAGGAAACGGAGCGCCTGCTCGCCTTCTGCAACAATTCCGGCCCCGCGTTTATTCTGGGCGCAGTCGGCGCGGGGGTGTTCGCGAGCTCCGCCTGCGGCTTTCTGCTTTACATCACCCACGCTTTGTCTGCCGTTACGGTAGGCGCCGTTTTCCGGCTTTTTTACGGGAAAATAAGCTTCCGCAAAATTGCCGAGCCGCGCTCGGAATTTTATGTCCGGGACTTTCCCCAGGTTTTTATTGCTTCCGTAAAAAGCGGTTTCGGCGCAGTGCTCAATATAAGCGCCTTTGTAATATTTTTTTCAGTCTTTATAGAACTTCTTTCCGTTTCTTATGTTCTTAATTTTATTTCGGGAGCGCTTTTTTTCCTCTTTTCGCCGCTCGGCGTAAGCTTATCAGACTGCCTGCGCCTCTCGACAGGTTTTTTTGAGCTTACGTCGGGAGTAATGTCCCTGTCCGCGTCGGGCGCGCCGCTTGCCTCAAAGCTCGCGATGGCTGCGTTCATGCTAGGTTTTGCCGGCGTATCGGTGCATTTTCAGGCGCTTTCCTTCATGGCGGGCACCGGCCTCAAAAAGACGCCCTACTTTGCCGGAAAGCTGCTTCAGGGATTTTTGGCGGCTTTATATACATACTTTCTTTCAACGCTTCTGTCGATTTCGGTTCCCGCGTCCGTATCCCTCACGTTTGCCGCCGGAAGATTATTTAAGCTCAAGCTTCTTAGTGTTTCGCTTCTGGCTCTCTGGGTCTTAATTAATTTACTTAATTTGCACTTTCAAAAACGGCCCCGTTAATATATAATATTTTTATTACATTACATATAGGGTCGTGAATATATATGATTCTCAGAAAAAACATAGATCCGTACTGTACATACTGCGTTCACGCGAAGCCGCTTGACGAAGAATACGTCTCGTGCCGCAGGCACGGCGTGGTGGCGGTCGACTACCGCTGTTCCAAGTTTAAATACGATCCGCTTAAGCGCGTGCCCCCGAAGCCGCAGAACCTTGCCGAAAACTACGCGGACAGCGACTTCTACCTCGAATAACCTCAAACAAAAAAAATCCCGCCATCTACGGCGGGATTTTTGTCTTTTGCTTCTTAAAACGCGGCTTTTAGAGCCTGGCGAAGATCCTCCAGCAGGTCCTCTACCGTTTCGAGGCCGACGGAAATTCTTATCGTCGTAGGGCTGATTCCCGCGGCTTTGAGCTGCTCGTCCGACAGCTGCGAATGGGTCGTTGATGCGGGGTGGGATATAAGCGAGCGGGAATCGCCGAGGTTCGTGACATGCGAGATAAGCTTTACCGAGTCGATAAGCTTCGCGCCGTTTTCCCTTGTCCCTTTGATTTCAAACGTAAACGTCGAGCCCGCGCCCTTTGGAAGTATTCTTTTTGAAAGCTCATAATAAGGGCTTGATTTCAGTCTCGGATAGTTTACGCGCTCGATATGCGGATCGTTTTCAAGAAAATCCGCCACAATATCGGCGTTTTTGCAGTGGCGCTCCATGCGCAGCGAAAGAGTCTCCATTCCTAAAAGCGTAATCCATGAGTTAAACGGCGACTGGCAGGCTCCGACGTCGCGCACGATATGCGAGCGGATCTTAGCGATGAACGCCGTTTCCGGCAGCGCCTCCGCATAAACAAGGCCCTTGTAGCTCGGGTCGGGCTCGTTGAACTCCGGGAAACGCGGGTTGCCGAGCCATTTGAATTTGCCCGAGTCGACGGCTATGCCGCCCATAACCGTGCCGTTACCGGAGATGTATTTCGTTGTGGAGTGTATTACTATGTCGGCGCCAAGCTCAATAGGCTTTATAAGGTAGGGAGTCGTCATCGTGCTGTCGGCAATAAGAGGCACGCCGTGTTTTTTCGCGACATTTGAAATTGCCTCTATATCGGCGACGTTGGCGTTCGGATTTCCCACGGTTTCAACGTAGTAGGCTTTCGTTCTGTCGTTTGTCGCGCGGTCAAAAGCGCCCGGGTCGTCCGGATCGACAAAATGCGTTTTGATACCCATTTTCTTAAGAGTTTTCCCGAAAAGATTTACAGACCCACCGTAAATCTGAGACGAGGAAACAATTTCATCGCCGCAGGACGCGAGCGTGAGTATCGTCATCAGCTCCGCCGCATGGCCGCTTGACGTTGCAAGCGCGCCGACTCCGCCCTCAAGTGCCGCTATGCGTTTTTCGAGAATATCCGACGTCGGGTTCTGAAGCCTCGTATAAATATTTCCTTCCTGTTCGAGAGCGAACAGGCTCCTTGCATGCTCCGCCGAATCAAACGCATACGCGGTCGTCATATAAAGGGGAACCGCCCGTGATTTTGTACGCTCCTCCGGAGTATATCCTTCGTGAAGCAGAATTGTGTCGAATCCCTTTTTTTGTTCCATGATAATTACCATTCCTTTCGTTTACAAAAACACGGTAAAGCCGTGAGTCGGCATCGTGCGTTTTGCGCGGCTGCGCACAGCGCGCTTATATTGAATAAGCTTAAAAGAAAAAAGCTTTATTCCCTGTCAGTATAACACCAGCTTGTAGTCCGGCTTAATCGGCTGGTCGGTATTTACCCCGCCGATATCGGAAATCAATTTCCCGTCGATCATAAACTGTACCGATTCTATATACTGGAGCCTGCAAACGGAATCAATAAACGAAAATAAAACAAGCATTCCGTGTTTATCGTCCAGCTTTAAGAAATCTTCCGAAAAATTAAGGTAGCAGACCGCGTTTTTGACCTCGGTCGAAATAAGCCTCGTGCCCTTCGGGATCAAATCCTCGTTTCCTTTTTTTCCCCTTATCGCGGCTATAATCTCAGCAATAACGGCCTGTTCGAGCGTTCCGTCCTCGGTCGCCTTGATAGTCACCATATTGCTTAAAAGCTTGTTTTGCTTTATATCCGGGAAATAAACGGTCGTCTCATAGCGCACGTTTGACAAAACGTCGTCCGACAGCACAAAATCGAACTGTGAGAAATACCTGTCGAGCCTGTCTTCAAGCGGCTCCAGTTCCGACGTTATCTTAACGTAATCAATGCCCTCGATCGAGCAGAGAGACTGCACCAAAGACGCCGCGATCAGGCTTTTCTCTATGTCCGTCTGAGAATTAAACTCAGAGGAAAGATCCACGCTTGCGCAATTGCCTTCCACGCTTGACGATAACACCTTGATTCCGTTCTGGAAAGGGCTCTGGCAGGTTTGAGCGGGGGCCGTGTTAAGCTCACCCAGCACCTTTGAAATTAGAATTTCACGGCTGTCTCCGTCGATCAGCCTGTTGACCGTAAGAAAAACGTCGTCCCGGCTGTCTTCGCTTTGCTTTCTTATATATGTAAGCTCAACCGGCGTTTTGCCTGCTTCCGCAGCCTTTTTTTTATATTTGCAGCCGTAGAGGGGCAGAAACAGGCACAAAGCCAACAGAATAGATATACCCCGTCTCATATTGACGCCCCGCTTTTTTTAACCCCGGGAAAACGGATTATGAATGTCGTGCCCTTGTTCAGCACGCTTTCCACCTGAATGGATCCACCGAAGCTCTCGACCCATTGCTTAACGATCGAAAGTCCAAGCCCCGTGCCGCCGGTTTCCCGGGAATGGGCCTTGTCCACCCTGTAAAAACGTTCAAATATACGCGTCCTGTCTTCTTCCGGAATTCCGACGCCGTTGTCGATGACGTGCAGAAACACGTCGTCCTCGTTTAAGTAGAGGCGTATTATTACGTGGCTGTTATCGCCGCGGTTATACTTTATCGCGTTTTCCAGAAGGTTTGAAACAATCTGATAAGCCCCGTCCGGGTCGGCTGAAATAAAGCAGCCGCCGGAGCATTCGGTATATATTTTTACATTGTATTGCTCTGCGAGTATTTCGAGATTCTGCACCGTTTTTTCAACGACGCTTTTTAAATCCACGCTTTTAAATTCGCCCGCAGCCGAAGAATCGATCCTTGTGAGGATCAGAAGATGCTCCGTTATTCTTGTGAGCCGGTCTGTTTCGTCGCTGATGTCCGTTAAAAACTCGCGCAGCTTTTTGACGTTTATTTTTTTTGCTTCTATTATCGAGTCCGCGAGAAGCTTAATCGACGCCAGCGGCGTCCTGAGCTCGTGCGAAGCGTTCGCGACAAATTCCCGCCTGACCTCCTCGGTCTTCTGCAGCCTGGATGAAAGCTCGTTGAATTCCTTCGCGACCTCGGAGAGCTCGTCTTTGCCCTTCATCCCGATAACATGCGAGTATTCGCCTTCGCGCATGTACCTGATGCCGTTTAGCAGCCCGTTTATGCGCTTTCCGAACACCACGGAGAAGGAAGCCACGCCCAAAGCGCCCAAAAGTACCGTAGCCAGCGACATTTTCCTTACGTCGTTTTGCGTCTGGCGCAGAAACGCTCCCTCGGTCAGATCCTTGTCGTAATAATATATGGCGCCCCTGAGCCCGTCGGAGGAAATAATCGGTGCCGCCGCTCTCGAATAAAACACGCCGTCTTTATAATTTGAACGAAAAACGTCGTAGCCCGAAAGCGCTTTCACAATATCCGGCAGTACTGCGATTTTAGCGCCCAGATACGAGATGCGCGCGGAGTCGTAAATCACCTCGGCGGACGTGTCGGTTATGATAAAGCGCCCGTTGGCGCTGTCTAGGTCAAGTATCTCGATTACCGGTGAAATTTTATCGGCGGAAAGCTCCGGCAGGGAAGCAAGCGTCGCAGAAAGCAGGCTTACCTTATCCTGCATGTCGTTTTTTTTGGCGTTTACGATCTGGCTCTGAGTAATAATGACAGGGTATGTGTTTAAGATGACAAGCATCAGAAAAAGCATGCCAAGAAAAACTGCGGAAAGCTTAAAACGCAGGCCGTACATAAAATTCAGCGGCTGTTTTTCAATTTTTGAAATAATAGCCGACACCCCATTTAGTAAGTATGTATTCCGGCTTTTCCGGCATTTTTTCTATCTTTTCGCGAAGACGCCTTACATGCACGTCTACAGTCCTGATGTCTCCCGGGTATTCATAGCCCCATACAAGATTAAGCAGGTTTTCGCGGTCATATACCCTCCCCGGGTTTTTAGACAGCAGCACAAGCAGGTCAAACTCCTTTGCGGTAAGCTCAACGGGTTTACCGCCGCAGATGACCGAGCGCTCCGCCATGTTTATTGTAACATGCCCGAAGGAAATGCTGCCTCCCGCATCCGCGCTTCCCTTGGCCAAAGTGCCGATTCGCCTTAAAATAGCGCGTATGCGGGCTTTAAGCTCCATAACGTTAAAGGGTTTCGTAAGGTAATCGTCGGCGCCGTATTCAAAGCCGATAAGCTTGTCGTTATCCTCGCTCTTTGCCGTCAGCATAATAATCGGGACATTTGAAAACTCGCGGACTTTCCGGCAGACCGTAAGCCCGTCGATTTTAGGCAGCATCAGGTCAAGGATAATAAAATCGTATGTATTTTCCTTGACAAGCGTCAGCGCTTCCTCGCCGTCGTAAGCGGCGTCGACAGCGTACCCGTCGTTTGCCAGATTGAATTTTATCCCTTTAACCAGAAGCTTCTCGTCGTCTACGACCAATACCTTCATTAACGTCCTCCGTTTCCGCCGCTACGAAACAGTAATTAATTCTTTTATTTTGCGATACGTGCCGTCTCCTATCCCTTCCACCGCTTTGATCTCTTCTTTATCCAAAAAGCTTCCGTAAAGCTCCCTGTACTCGATGATTTTGCGGGCCGTAGCCTTCCCGATTCCGGGAAGCGCGTCAAGCTCCTCCTCTGTCGCTTTGTTTATGTCAAGCAAGACGCGGCTGTTTGCATTTTCTTTGGTTTCTTCACCTTCAGGTTCAAAATAGCGGTCGAGATCATCCGTATCGGCAGCCGCCGTCACGTTTTCCGAAGGCTCCCTGTCCGCCTCGATAACGATTCCTCCGCTTGCCGAACGATAACCTAAATAATAGCC
>JAUZPW010000219.1 GCA_030705725.1 Bacillota bacterium | reverse complement strand
GGCTCGGGAGCCGTGATTGTTGTAGCCGACGCCACCTGCCTCGAGCGGAATTTGAACCTCGTGCTCCAGATACTTGAGATAACGGGAAACGCGGTGCTTTGCGTCAACCTGCTTGACGAGGCTGAAAAAAAGAAAATCAGAATCGATCTGCCGGCCCTTTCCGCCCTGCTCGGTATTCCCGTAATAGGCGCCTGCGCCCGCAAAGGCGCGGGGCTGGCGGAGCTTAAGTCCGCAGTCAGTAATATAGCGCTTAGCGAGGCTCCCCGAATACCGCGTAAAATGGAATATGGAACCGCAATCGAAAAAGCCGTATCCATTCTCGAACCCGCCGTTAAATCCGCTTTAAGCGGCCGTGCCGAAAGCCGCTGGGTAACCCTGAAGCTTTTGGACGGTGAAGAAAGCATTTTAAGTTCTCTTAACAGGTATCTTAGTTTGGATATACTTAAAAATGAAGCAATAGCGGCGAAGCTTAGCGAGGCAAAAGAAATTCTGGAACAATCCGGCTTAACGCCGGACCGGTTCCGGAATCTCATTATATCCAGGATAATTAAAGAATGCGAAAAGATAGGCCAAAAAACGGTCCGGTTCGGTAAAGAAGACTATGCCGAGCGCGACCGCGTATTCGACCGATTCCTGACCTCGAAGCTCACGGGTATACCCGTAATGCTCCTGTTGCTTTTTTTTGTGCTCTGGCTGACAATAGCCGGCGCCAATTACCCGTCGGAGCTCATCTCCAATGTGCTTTTTTCGTTCCAGGACCGCCTTCGCGGGGTTTTAATATCAGCCTCCGTGCCCGATTGGATTTACAGGCCTCTGATTGACGGCGTTTACCGCACGCTCGCCTGGGTTGTGTCCGTAATGCTCCCGCCTATGATGATATTTTTCCCGCTTTTTACTCTTTTGGAGGATTCCGGCTATCTCCCGAGGATCGCCTTTAACCTCGATAACGTTTTCAGAAAAGCCGGTGCCCACGGCAAGCAGGCACTGACCATGTGCATGGGTTTCGGCTGCAACGCGGCCGGTGTGACCGGCTGCCGCATCGTCGACTCCCCGCGCGAGCGCATGATAGCCATAGCCACAAACAATTTCGCGCCGTGCAACGGCAGATTTCCCACCCTTATCGCCGTAATAACCATGTACTTTGCCGGAGCGGCTGGCGGGTTTAAGACCGCCGTGTCCGCGCTTATGCTGACCGGGGTTATAGTCCTCGGAGTGCTTATGACCTTTCTCGTTTCAAAGCTTCTTTCAAAAACGCTGCTTCGCGGTATGCCCTCCTCCTTCCATCTTGAGCTTCCTCCATACAGGCGTCCGCAATATTTGAAGGTTATAGTCCGCTCGGTTTTTGACCGCACTCTTTTCGTCCTGTCGCGCGCCGTAACGGTTGCGGCTCCGGCGGGGCTTATAATCTGGCTTATGGCAAACCTGAGCGTAAACGGTATCAGCCTGCTTGCCTCTTGCGCTTCTTTTCTCGATCCCTTCGCGCGCTTTCTCGGGCTCGACGGCTATATTCTCTTCGCTTTCGTACTCGGCTTTCCGGCAAACGAGATCGTTATCCCGATTGTGATAATGGGTTACGTCGGCGGAAGCTCCCTCACGGGATACGAAAGTCTGGCGGAGCTTCGCCTGCTGCTTTCGGCCCACGGCTGGACCTGGCTGACGGCTTTATGCACAATGCTTTTTATGCTTATGCACTGGCCCTGCGGCACCACCTGCCTGACTATAAGAAAAGAAACCAAAAGCCTGAAATGGACTCTTTTGTCTGCGGCTTTGCCGACTGCCGCGGGATTCATCGTCTGTTTTGCCGTAGCGTCCTGCGCCCGTCTTTTGGGCCTTGCATAAAAAAACGGCCTCGTATCCCAATTTAAGGGACGCGCGGCCGTTTTTTTATATTCCGATATTACAGCATGCTTTTTAAGCGGTTGAGCGCCTGCTTGCTTACTCCCCTGCCCGCTTCAATGTTCAAATCGCAGGTTTCAAGCAGTTCCTTGCGCATAATGGGAACGTCCTTCGGCGCGTTTATGCAGATTTTTACTCTGTCCGTTCCGATTTCGGACACAATGATTTCAATGCCGTCTCCGATGATAATCGATTCGGATTCTTTTCTTGTGATAACGAGCAAAGAAATCTCCCCCTTTATTGTTTCGAGAACAGTCTGTACCTTATAGGGTAATCGTTATTTTCCAATATAATCTGTTTTGCGCGGCGGTTCTTTACGTTTACTACGATCGGACTTTTAAGATTAATAACCGACTCCTCAATTTTTTCCTTCAGTGCGGCGACAGCCAGAAAGCATAGGTCATCGTCGCAGGGGTTTCCGAGATACTCTAGATCGCCGCCGGATAAAACCGGGCTGTAGCCCTCGTAAACCATAAACGGGTCGATAACCACAAGCGATGGCAGCGTGTTGTGCGCCGCCTGGAGCGACCATATCGTTTTCTTGTCGTCCTCCTGTAAAAGGATGTATTCCTTCACATCCTCAAACCCGTAAAGCCCGTCGTCAAAAATTATTATTTTGTCGTTTACCGCTAATTTGGAGTCGGAATTCATAAAAATGGCCATTCCTTCCGTTTACTTAATTTCGCTTAGCCGCCTGATAAAAGGAATGCGCATTGCCGCCTCTTAACCGAAACGATGAACGCATACACTGGTAAATCCGCTGTTTTGGGAGCTATGCCGTTATGTCAAGGTTTATAAGATCATCCGTTTCGGGGTCGTAGTCGGGATTGGCTTTTGGCGGTATATAAACCGGCTTGCCTTTATACAGGATTTCTATTTTCGGATACTGTTTCACTATGCATTCGACGTCCGCCGGAGTATACTCGTATTCAGGTTCGCTGTTTGTGCGCCATTCGAAGCTCATGCGGTCGGCTTCATACTGCATGTTGAGCTGTTCGGGCTTCCATTCGATCTTGGCCGGCACCGACGGCGTAAAACCGAGCATAGCGTCGAAATGGCCGCTCATTCTGCTGAACATGATATCGCTTATGGAGTTATCGTTGTCCATTAGCGTGTTTCCTTCCTGTATAATCCTAGCGGTCGCATCGTTTGCCGCCTGAACGCCCTTCTGAGCGTAAACGTCGGCAGAACGGGTAACGCTCGTAAAGCCCATTCTTGCCCTTGATTCGTACGTATCGATTTTTAACTGCGGATAAGAGCGGCTAACGTTAAGCGAACCACCTTCTCTGTTCATCCTGCAGACAGATCTGTTCGTTTTCATTTTAATCTGGGCGCGCGTGCAGTGTATTTCGAGTTGCATCGGAATTCTTTTGATTTCAATCAGCTGGTCCATAAGCGTTTCTCACCCGCCTGCCAAAATGTCATGTATTATTTCATTTCATAAAGTCAAGAAAAGTCGGCCTTAGGATATTCTCTCCTATCTTGAGCGCCGCCGTATATCCGAAATCGGCCATTTTCAAATCCGTATACGCGTCGGCAGGGTTAACATATTCTACGTCGTCGCTTTTCTTTATCAGATTGTCCTCCGTGTCTTCAAGGCGGGATTGCGTATACTCCACGGATTTGCTCCTGGCTCCTATATCCGTCATCTTTGTAAGCAGATTATCCTGCGTTTTGCTGAACTGATCAAGATACGGCTGAATTTTTTTAATGGAAAAATCGCCGCTTTCGAGCTGGTCGGCTATGTC
>JAUZPW010000218.1 GCA_030705725.1 Bacillota bacterium | reverse complement strand
CTTTTAATAAAGGAAATCGAGCTTCAGAATTATCTTTTTAATCTGGATGTGTATGAACTGCCGCCAAAGGAGCGGCTTGCTATTACAAACAACCTGCGCCGCGAGATGATTGAAATCTTCAGCGGCATGAATATATATTAATAGCCATGGGTACGCTGTCACAAAAGAATGCGCCTCTTTACGAGGCGCTTTGCGATTATAAAAGGAACCGCGTTGTTCCGTTTGACGTTCCAGGGCATAAACAGGGGCGGGGAAATCCCGAGCTTACGGAATGTCTGGGAAAGGCTTGCCTTAATGTCGATGTAAACTCGATGAAGCCGCTCGACAACCTCTGCCACCCTGTAAGCGTCATACGAGATGCGGAAAAGCTCGCGGCGGAGGCTTTTTCAGCCGGACACGCGTTTTTTATGGTGAACGGGACGTCGTCCGCCGTTCAGGCGATGCTTATGAGCGCCTTAAGGAAAAACGACAAAATAATACTGCCAAGGAACGTCCATAGAAGCGCTATAAACGCGCTGATTCTGACCGGGGCGATACCGGTCTATATAAACCCCGGGCTTAACAAAAAGCTCGGAATTCCTCTCGGAATGTCCGTTTCCGACGTTAAGGAAGCGATTGCGGCAAATCCGGACGCCAAAGCTATTTTGCTTAACAATCCGACCTATTACGGTGTTTGTTCGAATATAAAAGAAATCGCCGCCATTGCAAAAAAGGCGGGAATGCTCACTTTAGCCGACGAGGCGCATGGAACACACTTTTATTTCGGAGACGGGCTGCCGTTAAACGCCATGGCCGCGGGGGCCGATATGTCGGCTGTCAGCATGCATAAGACGGGCGGGTCATTGACGCAAAGCTCGCTTTTGCTGCTTTCAAAAAGCATGAATCACGATTACGTCAGGCAGGTGATAAACCTGACACAGACGACCAGCGCATCCTATCTGCTCATGTCGTCGCTTGACATCTCAAGGCGCAATCTGGCCGTAAACGGCAAAGAAATTTTTGAAAAAGTCGTTGATTTTGCAGGCTACGCGCGAGGAGAAATTAATAAGATCGGCGGATTATACGCATTTTCAAAAGAGCTGATAGACGGCGACGCCTTTTTCGATTTTGACGTTACGAAGCTCTCTATCCACACGAGAGACATAGGCCTCGCAGGTATCGAGGTATACGATATTCTTCGCGACGATTACGGAATTCAGATCGAATTCGGGGACATCGGAAATATACTCGCTATTATATCCGTCGGGGACAGAAGGCTTGACATCGAGAGGCTGATTGCGGCGCTTTCGGAGATAAAGCGCATATATCAGAAGGACCCGTCTGGCATGTTCGACCACGAATATATAAGCCCCGAAGTCCTAATTTCGCCGCAGGAAGCCTTTTATTCAAGAAGGAAGCTCATTCCCTTAATAGAAGCGGAAAATTCGGTATGCGCTGAGTTTGTTATGTGCTATCCGCCCGGAATCCCGATTTTGGCTCCCGGGGAGCGAATTAAGGCTGAAATACTCGATTATATAGAGTATGCTAAGAAAAAGGGATGTTTTTTAACAGGCACGGAGGATTTAACACTAAAAAAGATAAATGTGATCGAGGAAGGGTAAATGGAACTCTGGTTTACTGAAAAGCACACGGAAGACGTTAATTTTTCAATCCGCATAGAAAAGCAGCTTTTCTTTGCGCAAAGTGAGTATCAGCGGATAGATATTTTTGATACCAGGGAGTTTGGGCGCGTCTTAACGCTCGACGGATATATCATGGTTACGGAAAAGGATGAGTTTGTTTACCATGATATGATCGTTCATGTACCGATGGCGGCAAACCCGAAAATAAAGAACGTGCTGGTAATCGGCGCTGGCGACGGGGGAACCGTGAGAGAGCTTACCAGATACAAAACCATCGAACGCATAGACGTCGCCGAAATAGACGAAATGGTTGTTAAAGCTTGCCGGGAATACCTGCAGCAGACGGCAGGTAGATTTTCGGATGAAAGAGTGCACTTATACTACGAGGACGGGCTTCGCTTCGTAAGGTCCAGAACCGACGAGTACGACCTTATACTTGTTGACTCGACCGATCCTTTCGGGCCGGGCGAGGGCCTTTTTACAAAAGAGTTCTACGGAAACTGCTATAAGGCGTTAAACGCGGGCGGAATTCTTGTTAACCAGCACGAAAGTCCCTTTTATAAAAAAGACGCGGACGCGATGCTGCGCGCGCACAGAAGGATTAAGGCATTTTTCCCCATATGCAGGGTTTATCAGGCGCATATTCCGACTTACCCGTCAGGACATTGGCTTTTCGGTTTTGCGTCAAAGATTACCGATCCGGTTAAAGACCTCGATGAGGAAAAATGGAACTTGCTCGGCATTAAAACGAAATATTACAATACAGAGCTTCATAAGGGGTGTTTCGCCCTTCCAACTTATGTAAAAGATCTTCTGGAGGGGTCCGGGGATGAATAAAAACACGGTTTCTTTTATCGGCTGCGACTATGAATATGAGGACGCAGGGATAGTCCTTTTCGGCGCTCCATTTGATTCAACGACGTCGTTCCGCCCCGGAGCGAGGTTCGGTTGCTCATCCATTCGAAACGAATCCTTTGGGATAGAAACATACAGCCCGTATCAGGATAAGGACTTAAGCGAAACGCGCGTATTCGACTTCGGGGATATGGAGCTGCCGTTCGGCGCGCCTGAAAACGCGCTTTCCATGATAGAAAGCTTTGCAAAACAGGTTTTATCGGACGGGAAAATACCCGGTATGATAGGCGGAGAGCATCTTGTTACGCTAGGTGCCGTGAGGGCGGCATACGCAAAGTACCCTGATCTTTATCTGATACATTTTGACGCGCATATGGATTTAAGGGACGACTACCTAGGGCAAAGGCTTTCGCACGCTACAGTGATGCGCAGGGTCTGGGATATGCTTGGCGACAACAGAATCGTTCAGTTCGGTATCCGCTCGGGCGACCGCTCGGAGTTCTTATGGGCGAAAGGGCGTGTAAAAACTCAAAAATTTAATTTTGACGGGCTCGGAGACGCGGTTAAAGCGCTTTCCGGGAAACCGGTGTATTTCTCTCTTGATCTTGATGTTCTTGACCCATCGGTTTTTCCGGGGACGGGGACGCCGGAGGCGGGCGGCGTAAATTTCAACGAGCTTATTGAGGCCGTACGCCACGTCTTTAAGCTGAATGTCGTGGGTTTTGACGTTAACGAACTGGCGCCGATATATGACCACAGCGGAGCGTCTACGGCCGCGGCTTGTAAAATTTTAAGGGAGATTCTACTGGCAGTTAAATAAATATCCTATATAACGACATAAAATAAAACACACCGGAATATAATGGTAATGTGAAAAGCTAAGCAAGCGAAAGCTTGCCTCGCAAAACCAAGGGTCTAAATCCTGATTTGGACACGACAGCCGGTTGCCGCAGCATTTATGCTTGCGGCACTTTTTTTGTACCGGGGTGTTTTATGAAAAAAGCTATATTTATACTGCTTACACCGCTTTTGATATTAAATTTTATCACGTCAAAAACGCTTAAATGCTATACGGCTGCGATAAAAGCTCCTGAAATTAGCGGCGTTTATGCGAAAAGGTTCGTTTTTCTGCGCAGCGGAAGCGAGTCTTACAGCGCGTATATAAAAATAGCCCCGACGGAATCCGACGAATGGCAGTT
>JAUZPW010000217.1 GCA_030705725.1 Bacillota bacterium | reverse complement strand
CCTTAAGGGCAAGACGAAAAAACTTTAAGCATAGAGGAGATACCTATGACGGAGAATAAAAAGCTGATAGTGATGCTCACCTGGCACGACGTAACCGTGAAAAATGCAAAAGAAATTTTTCTCGGTGCAAAGGACGCCGCCGCATCCGATTGGGGCTTTAAAATCGAAGGCACGACACCGGAAAGCATGGCCGAGCTTACTAAGCTTATGAAGGCAAGCGGAAAGCGAACCTACATCGAAGTACTGGCAATTGACGAGCCTTCCTGTATTGAGGCGGCAAATTTATGTGTGAAATGCGGAGTTGACCATCTGCTCGGAACCGTATATTATGAAAGCGTGCAAAAAATATGCGCCGGCTCGCATATGGCTTACTCCCCTTTTATCGGGCTGGACAGCGATACCCGGCTTCGCGGTACGGTCGATGAAATCATAGCCAAGGCTCACGACGCCGAAAAAAAAGGTATTACAGGAGTAAACCTCTCAGGTTTCCGTTACGTAAGCGGCGATCCCGCCGAACTTATTTCCAGGCTCGCACCTACCTTAAAAAAACCGTTTACAATTGCCGGCAGCGTCGACAGCTATGAAAAAATCGACTTGCTTAAAAAAGCTCCGAATCTCTACGGTTTTACCATTGGCGGGGCATTTTTTGAGCATAAATTCGGCGATACTTTTGCGCAGCAAATCAATGCAGTTTGTGAATATTTAAGAAAATGAGGTGCTTTTTATGGAGATTATGGAAGCTTTGTTCACAAGGAGAACCATCCGCTCTTTTACCGGTGAAGGTATAAGCAGGGAAAATCTTACCGATATAATCAGGGCGGGCATGAGCGCTCCTTCCGCCCACGGCCGCAGGCCGTGGAGAATACTCACGGTCGAAAGCCTTGAAAAGCGTAAAGCGCTTATGCCGCTTTGCCAATGGTGGCAGATGCTTGATAAGGCCGGCGTAGCCATTGTTGTATGCAGCGACAAATCCATGGCGGAAGATATGCCGTGGGAATTCCAGTTAAACGATTGCAGCGCCGCGTGTGAAAACATGCTCCTTGCCGCACATGGTCTGGGTCTGGGCGGCGTGTGGCTCGGAATCTGCGAAAGCGACGAAAAAATCGCAAAATTCAAAAAGGTTCTCGAAATACCGGACAACATGCGCGTCATAGGCATGCTTGCCGTCGGCCATCCGTCGGCCGAGCCAAAGCCGGAGGAGCGGTTTGACCCTAAAAAGTGGTATTCAGAAACCTGGGGCCGTTCGAAATAAATCTCTTTTTATTTTAATTTTCTTAATAAAAACGTCCCTTTCGCGCTGAAAGGGACGTTTTTTATATTTATTTTGCGCAAAATTTATTTAATGTCTGCTGAACAAATCAAAAACCTTATAACCGCGCGATTCGAAAATCGCATTTGTTCAGTGGACATTATTTAAGCTTAAAACTGTTTTTACTGAATTCCAGAACGCCTTCATCGCGGAGCCTGCAAAGCTCGCTTGACATGGCGCTGCGGTCAACGGAAAGATAATCAGCGAGCTGCTGTCGGTTAAAAGCGATATTAAAGGTGTTGCTTCCTTTTTTTTGCGACTCCGCAGAGAGAAAAGATAAGAGCTTTTCTCTTGTCGTGCGCTGCGTCATATGGCCTATTTTTCCTGTAAGCGCCAGGTTTTCTTCCGCAAGAACAAAAAGAAGGTTTCTTATAAGCCTCGTATGAAATACGCAGGCGGATGAACAGACCGTAAGGATTCTTTTTACATCGAGAAACAATATCACCGCTCGCTCCGGGGCTAAAACGCTCACCCCGAGAGGGACGTTTTGCGCGCAGGCGTATGTTTCGCCGAAAAGCCTGCCCTCCCCGGCTTCTTTTAATATGCTCCTGTTGCCCCAGAAATCTTCCTTAATAATATGCACGCTTCCCGAAAGAACCATTCCGACTGAGGAAACGCGCTCCCCCACCCTGTAAATAAATTCGTTTTTCTTGTAGGCCCTGCTTTCAGCCGAAAGACAGCCGAGCATGGATAAAATCTCATCGTCTGTAACGCCGCCAAATAACGGCGACTTTTTTATAACTTTTAGAAATTTTTTCATATTTCCCCGTTTTCCGTTGTTTTTACAACCGCAATGTTTCTTTTATTCTATTACAATAAAGCCGTAAAATCAATAATAAATATGAGGTGAAATTAATGATCAGAAAAGTTATAGAAATAAACCGGGAAAAATGCAACGGTTGCGGAGCTTGCGCCGCCGCCTGCCACGAAGGCGCTATCGGTATGGTTGACGGAAAGGCAAAGCTTTTGCGCGACGATTACTGCGACGGTCTCGGCGACTGTCTTCCTGCATGTCCGACCGGCGCCATCACGTTTACGGTGCGGGAAGCCGCGGCTTACGATAAAGAAGCGGCAGATATGAACAAGGCTAAAAAGCAAGCTGACAAGCTTCCTTGCGGCTGTCCCGGAACACAGTCAAAGCAGATAAAAAGAGAAAATTATGAGGCTGAAACCTTCCGGCAGGTCGAAACGGAAAGCAGGCTTGCCCAGTGGCCGGTCCAGATTAAGCTGGTTCCTGTTAATGCACCTTATTTTGAAAACGCGAACCTTTTAATCGCCGCCGACTGCACGGCCTACGCATACGGAAATTTCCACGACAGGTTTATAAGAAACAGGATAACCTTGATCGGATGCCCGAAGCTTGACGAAGGCAGTTACGCCGACAAGCTAACTGAAATTATAAGAAACAACAATATAAAAAGCGTAACGGTCGTGCGCATGGAGGTGCCGTGCTGCGGAGGAATCGCGGAAGCGGCTAAAACCGCGCTTAAAAACAGCGGCAAGTTTATACCGTGGCAGATCGTAACGATAACAACCGACGGCAATATTATCGAATAGGAGGATTCTAAGATGGAAAAAATGTTTTGTTTTCAATGTGAACAAACTGCGGGGCATTCGGCATGCACGGGATTAGCGGGAGTATGCGGAAAGTCCGAAGCTGTAGCGAGACTTCAGGATGAGTTGACCGGAGCTTTAATCGGGCTTGCGCGGGCGGCTTCCGGCTCCAGCTCAAAAAAAACAGCCTGTAAAGTCATTATTTCCGGGCTTTTTACAACAATAACTAATGTGAATTTTAACAGTGAAACGGTTAAAGAGCAAATCAACGCGGCCAAACTTGAGAAGGCGGCGATAAACGCCGACAGCCCCGACTACGATATGCAGCTCTTATGGAGCGAAAACGAGGATATACGCTCGCTAAAATCTCTTATTCTGTTCGGTCTGCGCGGAGTCGCGGCATACGCCTATCATGCGATGAATCTCGGCTATGAGGACAGAGAGGTAAACGGCTTCTTTATTAAAGGTCTTGCTGCAGTTGGCCAAAACTTAGGCATGGAAGATCTTCTTCCTATAGTTTTGGAAGTCGGAAGAATAAACCTTAAATGCATGGAGCTTCTCGACCGCGCAAACACTGAAACATACGGGAATCCGGTGCCTACCGCCGTACCCCTTACGGTAGAAAAAGGACCTTTTATCGTAATTACGGGGCATGATCTTCACGATCTTAAGCTTCTTTTGGAGCAGACTAAGGGTAAAGGCATAGACATTTACACTCACGGCGAAATGCTCCCGGCGCACTCTTATCCTTTGCTCAAGCAATATCCGCAGCTCAAGGGAAACTTCGGTACTGCGTGGCAGAACCAGCAAAAGGAATTCAACAATCTTCCCGCGCCGAT
>JAUZPW010000216.1 GCA_030705725.1 Bacillota bacterium | reverse complement strand
GTCGCGGAGCCTGCCGATAAGGTGCCTCGACTGATCGGAAGCAAGCCATGAAATCAGGCTTTCTGCCGTAACGGCTCCAATGTCGCGTATTTCGGTCAGCTCGTCGATGGAAGCCTCCGTCAGACGGTCGATATTCCCGAACTTTCTCGCCAGAATCTTTGCAGCCTTTTGCCCGATATTCCTGATGCCGAAGCCGTATATAAGCCGGCTAAGGTCGTTTTTCTTAGATTTTTCGATATTATTCAGCAGATTCGCGGCGGATTTCTTTCCCATTCGCGGCAGAGCTTCGATTTCCTGCGCGCCGAGATAATAAACATCGGCGGCGTTCTTTATAAGCCCTTCGTTGAGCAGCAATTCTACGACGGCTATTCCCAGTCCCTCGATGTCCATAGCGTCCCTGGACGCGAAATGGACTATATTGCGAAGCTGCTGCGCCGGGCATTCTGCGCCGGTACAGCGTTCAGCGGCCTCGTCCGGGTCTTTTTCGACCTTAGCCCCGCATACCGGGCAAATTTCGGGCATCTTAAACGGCTTTGTATTTTCCGGGCGTTTTTCCATTACGACGTCGAGTATTTCGGGAATTATCTCTCCGGCTTTGCGCACGCGCACGGTATCCCCGACCCGAAAATCCTTCTCGATTATATTGTCCCGGTTGTGAAGGGTCGCTTTCGACACGGTCGTGCCCGAAAGCCGCACCGGTTCCAGAACCGCGTTCGGCGTCAGTACCCCCGTCCTGCCGACGTTTACCACAATATCGAGCAGCTTCGTCTCTTTTATTTCGGGCGGAAATTTGTAAGCCACGGCCCAGCGCGGGAATTTTGCGGTGCTTCCGAGCGTCCTGCGGGCTGCCAGTGAATTTACCTTGATAACCGCTCCGTCGATATCGAAAGAAAGCTCTCCCCGGGTGTCGTTTACCTTATTTATTTCCTTTATCGCGTCCTCGATATTGTAAACGGTCCTGAAATACGGACTGACGGGAAACCCCTGTTCAGCTAAAAATTCAAGCGTTTCTGCATGGGTTATAAAATCCCTGCCCTCAAGCTTTTGTATGTTGAAGCAAAAAACCGAAAGATTTCTTTCCTTTGTAATTTTCGGATCAAGCTGCCTTAAAGACCCGGCCGCCGCGTTTCTGGTGTTTGCCATCGGAGGCTTGTCCATGACCTCGCGCTCGAGGTTAATCCTTTCAAGCTCCTTTTTCGGCATATAAACCTCGCCCCTGACGATCATTGAAACGGGGTCCCTGAGCTTTTTCGGAATCGCGCTTATAACGTTTAAGTTGTGGGTAACGTCCTCTCCAACAAGCCCGTCTCCGCGGGTCGCTCCTTTTACAAATCTGCCGTTTTCATAGAAAAGGGCGACGGAAAGCCCGTCGATCTTTTTCTCGACGACAAAGCCGGAATCGCCCGCTGCGGATTTTACTCGTTCATAAAAAGCGTAGAGCTCCTCAAAAGAAAAAACATCCTGCAGGCTCTCCATCGGGACCTCGAAGCTTACAGGCGAAAACGCCGCGCTTTTCGCCCCGCCGACCCTCTGGGTCGGTGAATCCGGGGTAATTAGCTCGGGATGCAGAGCTTCAAGCTCGCTTAATCTCCGCATCATGCCGTCGAATTCATAATCCGCAATTTCCGGCGTGTCTTCAATATAATATTTCCGGCTGTGGTATTCGAGCTTTCTTCGAAGCTCGGAAATCTCTTCCCTGTAATCCACAAAATGCCTCCGAAAGGTTTTCATTTAGGGTTATTATACCAAACCAAAGCCAAAGTATAAAGCAGAATTTCCTTTACTTGTTGCTATAGTCGTTGAATTTTGACAAAGTGTCCGATTCCCGCGTATCGTCTATGTATGTATAGCTGTCCGGGGCTTTGCCGACTATCACCGTTTCCGCGACGTTTACGTCCGTCTTTATCTGCGTCGTTACGGAGCCCCCCGGCATAATCACGCATATTGTAGCCTTGCATTCCAGAACTATCCGGTGTTTTGTCTGGTTTATCCCCGCGGAACTGAATATGCTTATGAAATTGGTTTCCGCGGCGCCCACCGCAGGCTGTATTCTTATCGGAAGACTCGGTCCGCGGCCCATTAGAAATTCCCAATTGAAAAGGCTGCCGATCGGAATATTAAGCTCGGCGTCGTCAATATCGGACAAGGCGTCGAGGACGTCTTTCATTACGGCGGTTTTTATCGTGTTTATCTCTTTCATATTGGTTCTGATAGCCGCGACCGAGCCGTCGTCGTTTTTATCTATAATCAAAAGCTTATCGTACTCCGCCCCGTTTTTGGAAATAGTATCGGAAATCGCGTTATTCAGTATTCTGGTCGCTATAAGCTGGGCCTTGGATTCCGCGAGCTTCTTAATAACGGGCCTGAAATACCTTGCGTCCGTATAAACAGCGAGAAAACAGAAAAGAACAATCGTCAGCAAAACCCTGACGAGACGCAGGTTTTTTCGGTTTTGAACGTAGTAAAACAGCAGTCTGCGCCGCCAGAAATATCGACGCATAAAATCCTCCGGCTCATCACATATAAAATTCACAATTTTAGCGCATTCTATGCTGTTTTTTCCTGTTTTGTGAATCTTCGCTTTATATCTATGAAACCGGAGGGCTAATTAATACTGGTCCGCTAGGCAGGCTTCCTAGAGGATATACGGTCTTTTATCAGCGTGCTGAGCCTGTACGCGGGCAGCGAAAGTAAAAACCACATAAAAGAATAAAAAAGGCAGGCCTGACCGAGTATATTGAACGAGTACCCCGAATAATCCCAGACATTCCATCGCAGCACAAGGTTTACGAGGCATCCGACTGTAAACTCGACCGCCGTGATTACGAGCGAGCCCAGGAGGCATTTTTCAAATAGGCTCAGTTTAGTAAGCTTAATGTTGATAAGATGCAAAAGCAAAAAGCATAGCCCTCCGGTTACCGCCATAGTCCAATGCGTCGAACCCCGCCATAAAATTTCAATAAAGCTGTATAAAACGGCGCCGGTCACATAAACAAGCGCATATTCCTTTCCCTTAGTCAAAACCCAAACACCGGCCTTTAATTTTTTCTTAGTATTGCCGGTTTGGGAAAGATAATTTATAATAATTAAATAACGTAAAAAATTCAGGAGTGGTTTTTGTGTTTGAATCGTTGTTCGGTTCTCTGGGAAAAAGCAAGGAGCAGATTGAAGCGGAACGCGAGGCTTTTGAAAAGTCGGTTTTTCCGTTCGGCTCTGAACAAAAGGATAAAATCGAAGAGCTTCTGAGCCATTTTTACGAAAAAAAGAATAAAAAAATCGACTTTATGCTTGCCTTCATACAGGGAAAACAGCTCTATCTTAAAGACCGTGATTTGGCGCCAATTCGCAGCATGCTTAAAAATATGCCCGTCAGATTCACTGACGAACAGATCAGACAGATAATTTCTCTCGTTATCCTCGACTCGGACGTCGCCTCTCTTTCAGAGTATCCGGCCGCGGAGCAGGTAAAGGCTTACGCCGAAAAACTTGAAATATAAAATCGGGACGGGGGTTTTTCCCCGTCCTCAGAATATATACAAACTTTGTTTATGGTTTTTTCAAAATCCAGCGCCCACAGGCGCGTTTTGTAAAACTTGTTTTGCGCGAACGAAGAGAGTTCCCCGTCCTTTCTTATTCTTCTGACGAGCTTTGCTTTAACAGCTGATTGATGTAAACGCTGCAGCCCGCGACCAGTATTCCCTG
>JAUZPW010000215.1 GCA_030705725.1 Bacillota bacterium | reverse complement strand
TTTACTGCGGGACGAAAACCGGATATGAAAACTTAGGAGGAATAACGATGGAAGAAAAATACTGCCAGAGCTGCGGAATGCCGATGGGGTGCACAGACGAGCTGTACGGCACGGAAAAGGGCGGCGGAAAAAGCCGCGATTATTGCAATTACTGCTACGAAAACGGAGCTTTCGCCTTTAACGGCTCGATTGAAGAAATGATTGAAATCTGCGTACCTCCGGTTTTGGAGAATAACCCCGGCATGACGCCGGACACAGCCCGGGAGATGATGCGCAAGTTTTTCCCGACGCTCAAACGCTGGAGCGCTGAATAAACCGCGGCCCGGGCTTATATGCGGACGGAAGGATTACGAAACCATGACATGGAGCGAGCGATACAAGCAGGCCGAAAAGCCTGCCATGGAACAAATTGAGGAATATATCGGCAGCCCGTTATGGCGGGAGCTTGGCGTCTTTGTCGAAACAACCTACGAGGTGAGACCGCAGGTTGAGTACAGTCTGTGTTCGGGCGCAAGGGGATGGAATGTTAAGTATAAAAAAAGCAGCCGGGCGCTGTGTACCCTTTATCCGAATACAGGCTTTTTTACCTGCCTCATATGCATCGGCGTCAAGGAAGCGAATGAGGCCGAATTGGTTTTGACAGGCTGCTGCGCCTACACCCGGGAGCTGTATATGAAAACACAGGCCTTTAACGGCACGCGCTGGCTGATGATCGACGTCACATCACGTGAAATTTTGGAGGACGTGAAAAGGCTGCTTTGGGTGCGGGTGAAGCAAAAGTGCAGACAGGAGAAAAGGTAAGCTTGTGAACCCAAAGCTTAACTGACAACGCCGCCGAGGCTTCGGCGGGGATATTCGGTCGCCATATGGTGGAGATGCAGAAGAGATTTGCCGCCGCAACGTAATGTTGCTTGCTTTTTTCTATGAATAACTGTATTTTTTAACCAGGGGGTGACTTAATGCCGGCCATATATGAAAATCTGAAACGAATCCGGAGCGAAAGAGGCCTGACGCAGGAAGCGGTAGCAGAAAAGCTTGGTGTTACGAGGCAGACCGTTTCAAGCTATGAATCGGGAAGAACGAGGCCGGATGTGGAAACCCTTAAACGCTTTGCGGAAGTATATCATGCGGATTTTTATGATATATTGTACGGAGAGCGGAAAAAAAACGAAAAAATCGGAGAGCTAAGGCTTCTATCAATAGCTGCTCTGACAATTTCGTTTCTGAGCGGGCTTATACGGGCCGCGCTGCGCTTTACCGCAAACACTTTTTTCTACGTTGAGGGCGTGACGGAGGTTACGGATAGCATTCGGGCGGTACTAAACAAAAGATTTGCGCTTTTAGACGCAGGGAGCGCTGTCGAGGCAATTTCTCTGACGCTTTTCGGGATTTGCTGCATAATATAGCTTTACCTAATGGTTACTCTTAGAAATCCGGTTAAGCCTGTACATAAGTTAAAGTACCTGGGGGTATTCCTGCTTGGCTCCGCTGTCTTAACTTTGCCGTGGATGCTTGTGGATCGTACCATAACAAGGACCGAATATTATTATATAGCGGTTCCAAGCCTGTTATATGTTGTTTTAACCTTGGCACTTAGTTTTCCCGGAGAGCTTGTGATGAAAAAAGTCAGGGCAGTCAGGGAGAACAAGCAAAGCGGCGGAGGAGAGAGTTAAATGGCATGGTGCCCAAACTGCAAAACGGAATACCGCGAAGGAATTATTAATTGCTCAGACTGCGGCGCGAAGCTTATAAGCAAACTGCCGAAGAACAAAGCCGATAACAATTGCGTGCCCGAAACCAATGCGGAGCCGGTGTTTTTAATATCGGTAACAGACGAAGTCAGGATAAATCTTTTAATGGATCTGCTTCGAAACTCCGGCATACCTTTTATAACCAGAGACAGGGAATGCGGCGCTTATCTTAAAATAGCAATGGGATCGTCAATTTACGGAACGGAATTCTATGTTGATAAAAACAGCGTAGACAGAGCCAAGGAGCTTATCGATGCCTATTTTGCCGAACAGGAGAACAGCGGCAAAAGCGAACCTCCGAACAGAAGAGACCATAAAGAAACATCCGTGCTAAAAACAGTGAAGAAAATTTTAATCATTGGCGGGCTTTTACTAGCTGCAGCTTCTGTTATTTATGGAATCATTGAGAATATCAGCCGGTTACGCTGAATTTCGTTGCAAAACACGCAATGAAAATGCCCTCCGCGGATAGGAGGGCATTTACTATTTAAGCATTTCAGAATTTTTTAAGAAAGTATTCATGCACGCGCAGATCGTTCGTAAGCTCCGGGTGGAAGGCGGTCACAAGCACGTTTTTCTGCCTTGCCGCGACTATGCGCCCTTTTACCCTCGATAGAATTTTTACGCCGTCTCCGGTCTCTTCAATATACGGCGCGCGGATAAACGTCATGGGAATTTTACCGACGCCGTCAAAATCGCCCTCGGTGCGGAAGCTGCCGAGCTGCCTGCCGTAAGCGTTTCTTTTCGCCGTGATATTGATCGCGCCGAAATATACGCTGCGGTCGTTTTCAATTCTCTCAGCCAGCAGTATAAGCCCGGCGCATGTCCCGAACACGGGGACGCCCTTTCTTATAAGCTCGTCAATTGGGTCAAAAAGCCCGGTTTCATGAAGAAGCTTTCCGATTACGGTGCTTTCGCCGCCCGGCAGAATCAGGCCGCTTAGATTTTTAACGTCAAGGTCCGATTGCTTTCTGATTTCAAAATTGTCGGCGCCAAGTTTACGCAGGGCTTTTACATGCTCAATGAAGCCGCCCTGAAGCGCCAAAACGCCTATCATTACTTTCCACGCTCCGCCATAAGAAGTTTTATTTCCTGCTCGTTTGTACCTACCATCGCCTCGCCGAGATCCTCGGACAACTCGGCCAGTATTTTCGCGTCGTTAAAATTCGTCACGGCCTTCACGATTGCGTTTGCTCTTTTGGCAGGGTTGCCGGATTTGAAAATCCCGGAGCCGACAAACACGCCTTCGGCGCCCAGCTGCATCATCAGGGCTGCGTCGGCCGGCGTTGCGACTCCGCCGGCGGCAAAGTTGACGACCGGAAGTCTGCCGTTTTCGTGGACGTATTTTACGAGATCACAGGGCACCTGCAATTCTTTCGCCTCGTTATAAAGCTCGTCTGCGTTCATGCTGACTATTTTATGTATCTGCCGGTTTATAAGCCTCATATGCCTGACCGCCTGCACGATATCGCCGGTTCCCGGCTCGCCCTTCGTTCGGATCATCGACGCGCCCTCAGCTATTCTGCGCAGAGCTTCGCCGAGGTCTTTGGCACCGCACACAAACGGAACGTCAAATTTGGTTTTGTCGATATGGAATACGTCGTCCGCCGGGGAAAGTACTTCGCTTTCATCGATATAGTCGATTTCTATCGCCTGCAGTATCTGGGCTTCGGCAAAGTGGCCTATACGCACTTTAGCCATGACGGGTATCGACACGGCGTTTTGTATTCCCCGTATCATTTTGGGATCGCTCATTCTCGAAACGCCGCCTGCCGCCCTGATGTCCGCCGGTATCCTCTCAAGCGCCATAACCGCGCAGGCACCCGCCTCTTCGGCGATTTTCGCCTGCTCCGGGGTAGTGACATCCATTATTACCCCGCCTTTGAGCATCTGCGCGAGATTTTTATTAAGCTCATACCGTTCGTTCATTTAATTTCCTCTTTTCTTCGCTGT
>JAUZPW010000214.1 GCA_030705725.1 Bacillota bacterium | reverse complement strand
TTTACGAAGCCGGGCTTCGTTTTGGCTGTCTCCTTCATTTCCTCAAGCGTCTTTGCCGTATATATGTGCCTGTCGCGGTTCTCCTTCGCCTTTTTCAGCATCTGATCCTGAATATCGTCGAGCAATGAGCTCACCGTTTCGGCAAGACCCTCCAGGGGGACAAAGCGTTTATCGCGGTCAAGCCTGCTGACAAGCACGCACTGCCCTTTTTCAATATCCTTCGGGCCGACCTCAAGGCGCAGCGGTACGCCCTTCATTTCATATTCCGCGAATTTCCAGCCGGCCGACTGGTCGGAAACGTCGAGCTTCAGCCTGATTCCGCTCTTTTTAAGCGTTTCGGCGATTTCCGACGCCTTCTCCAAAACGCCCTCCTTGTGCGCCGCGATCGGAATCACGGCGAGCTGCACAGGGGCTATTTTAGGCGGCAGAATCATTCCCTCGTTGTCCCCGTGCGTCATTATAATGCCGCCTATAGTCCTGGTCGACATTCCCCACGAGGTCTGGTGCATATATTGAAGCGTGTTGTTTTTATCGCTGTACTGCATGTTGAAGGCTCTTGCGAATCCGTCGCCGAAATAGTGCGAGGTTCCCGACTGCAGCGCCTTGCCGTCGTGCATCATCGCCTCGATGGTATAAGTTTCGAGCGCGCCCGCGAATTTTTCCTTGTCGGTTTTCCTGCCCTTTATAACAGGTATGGCAAGAACATTCTCCGCAAAATCGGCGTAAATATTCAGCATCTGCAGGGTTTCGGCGCGCGCTTCCTCCTCGGTGGCATGCACGGTGTGCCCCTCCTGCCACCAGAATTCGCGCGAACGCAGAAACGGCCTAGTCGTCTTTTCCCATCTTACGACCGAGCACCACTGGTTGTAAAGCTTCGGCAGGTCGCGCCATGAGCGGACGATCTTGGCGTAATGCTCGCAGAAAAGCGTCTCTGAGGTCGGACGGACGCAAAGCCGCTCCTCAAGCTTCTCATTGCCTCCGTGCGTAACCCACGCCACCTCGGGTGCGAAGCCCTCGACATGCTCCTTTTCTTTCTGCAGCAGCGACTCCGGAATAAAAAGCGGCATGGCTACGTTCTCGTGCCCGGTTTCCTTGAAACGACGGTCGAGTTCCTTCTGAATAGCTTCCCATATGGCGTAAGCATACGGGCGCATTATGACGCAGCCGCGTACGCTTGAGTAATCAATAAGCTCGGCCTTTTTTACTATATCCGTATACCACTGAGCAAAATCCTGATCCATAGGGGTAATTTCGCTCACCAATTTCTTGTCGTTTGCCATGAATTCCACCCATTCCGCCAATTTGGCAACTATTTATTGCTTTTTTTATTTTAGCATCTTCATGTGCGTGCTTCAAGTATTTTTCCCCGGTAACGGCGGGCTCTAAGCATTAATATAATGTATTAAGTTCTTGATAAGGAGATGTTTCTTTGAGCGCGCAGTCGAGTTTCTACATAAAACCGGCGGAATACGAGCAAATAGAAACGGTCGTACATATAAAGCAGGAAACAAGGCCCGGGCTTATAGGCTCCGTAACGGAAACGGAAAGCGTTCCCGCTCAGGACGCCTTCGTCGCGCTTTTCGAGGTGCTGGAGGAAAATAAAGACCGGCTTGTAGCGACAGCCTATACCGACCGGGACGGCAGGTTTATTTTCGGGCCGCTTGAAGCCGGAAGGCTTTACCTGGTAAGGATAAGTAAAAATTCCGAAAAGCTGAGACAGATCGAGCAAAACGTTTAGTAGTGTCGACACGCTGAGGGGCGGGAGCTTTGGCTCCCGCCCCTCTGAGGTTGTCGAAAGACTCGACAACCTTTCGAGAGGGAATCCAATTCCCCCTCGATCTTCCTCTTGGTGCGGACAAAACCGATGGTTTTGTCCAGTGTGTCCTTCGGCGGCGCATGTCCGCCTGCGGACAAATCCAACGTTAAGAGGTTCTGACCCCTTAACAATTCCTAAATGATACTTTTTTGACACGCTGAGGGGCGGGAGCTTTGGCTCCCGCCCGCTTGTTTATCACAGTCTTTGGTACATTCCGAGAAGCCTTAAATAGTGGTTTGCCTCACGAAGGACGTGATCGCTTAAGAGCGGGATTATAACGGACTTTACCTTGCATTCGAGAATTCCCTGCGTTCCCGCGGTCTTAAAGTCCCTGAGCCTTTTTACCGCGGCGTATGTATCGTTCGTGACCTTCCTGAAAGCCGCCATTTTATCCGCCGCCTGCTTGAGCTGTTCCGAAATATCCTCCATTTCATACGCTAAATCGTTTGCTTTTATTATAAGCTCCATTTCCGTCGGGTCGAGCATTCCGCGGATAAACTCCGCGTGTTCCTCCATAATGTCGTCCCAGAACGTCTCCTGCATAAACGCTTCTTTTTCCGGGTTTACATCCTCGCGGTTCTGAAGCCTCGTCGTCATCGACAGATAAAATTCAGCCTCCTCCGTCACATGGTGCAGAAGCGACGGGTAGTTTGTCGTAAAAACATTGCAGGAAAGAACGCTTGACAAAACGCCGGTCTTAAACTGTATAAGCTGGCGGGTAAGCGACATGGCGTTGCTGTTAATGCTCTGTACCTGCCGGTCCAGCGCGGGATTTTCAGTGAATCCGTCCCCGGTAAGGGCCGCCTCGCTTCTGGTAATCTCCGTGTCGAGCGGAACTCCGGTAAGGAAGGATGACGCCGTCTCAGCTTTAAGCGTGTACTGGGTTATAAGCTCGCCCGAAGCGAGCACGTCTTTCGAAACTGCCCCGTTTGAAACCGCTACCGCGTCCATTAAAAGGCCGGCGAACGATTTTCTGAAATAATCGGCCTGATTTATAAGGTTCTGATCTTTCTGTGTAAACGACGTCTGCATGAAAAAAGAATGCTCTTTCATGATCCTCGCGAAAAAAAGATGCAGGCTCAGAGACCGTTTAGCGAATTCCGCGCCGGAAATGGTTTTCTCCGCCGGACGCGGGCTGGTATATGGCTGCTGCTCCAATTTGATTACCTCCGCCCTATTATTGGTTATCGTTACATAATATGATAAAAAGCCGAAATTGCGACATTTGATTTGAATAAGTCCAACTTAATCAGGAATAATAAAAAAAACTGTAGAAGAGGTTTCTTATGAATCAGAAAAGATTGTCGCCGAACGAATCTCTTAAGCTGCACGAAATGCTCAATTTCAAGACCGTATGCATGACCTCGTCCAAGCTGATGGAGGGCGTAGTGTTTGACCAGGAGCTTAAAACCCTTCTCGAAAGGGACGTCCAGCAGTCCGTCCTCGCGGTAAACGATCTGCAGAATATGCTTAAAAAAGCCCCGGACATTAAGCTGGAGGTGTAAATATGCTCAACGATTACCTTGACCCAAGAAACGCGGAGGGCATGCCCAGGATGACCGACGCGGCGGCGGCCCTTTCGTTTCTTCAGAACGCCAAAAACGGCGTCAACCTATGCGCCATGGCGCTGACCGAATCCGCGACGCCCGAAGTGCGCGCGATGCTGCGCACCGAGCTGATGTCGGCGATAAATCTGCACAGTGAAATAGCCGATCTGATGGTCAGAAAAGGATGGTTTTATCCAACCGATCTAAAAAAGCAATTCCAGATGGATATTGAATCGTCCCGGACCGCCGCCCAGATAGCGGAACTCGATCTCTTCCCCTACGACACAAGCAGGCTGGGCACCTTCGCGACGCCCGGAAAATAAGGAGGTCTTTTATTGAAAGCG